>JBDTTD010000001.1:0-38921 GCA_039930805.1 Gemmatimonadales bacterium
CGCCTGGGACAGGCCCTCGGACTCTGAGGGAAGCATGACCAGGTCCAGCAGATCGTATAGTGGGCGTACCTCCGAGATGAATGGGATGCAGACCACCGCGTGGGGGGCCGCCACAGTCCCCGCCAGCTGGCCCAGTCGGCTCTGCGGCTCCACCCCGGCCAACACCAGCCGCACCGGCGTCCGGACTTCCGCCAGCGCCCGCAATACGACCTCCTGATCCTTGGGGCGGGCAATAATGCCGATGGTGCGCCGTCCCTGCTCCCAGCCGATGCGCACTTTCCACTCACCGATGGCGGTGTCGCTTACGGGCACATCGATCCGCGCGGTGACGACTCCGTTGGGAATCACCGTCAGCTTCCGTTCTGGAGTGCCCCGCCGGATCAACGCCTCTCCCACCGCGCGGCTCACTGCGACCACCTGGGCGGCCACCCGGCCCATGAGCCAGTTTTCGAGGATGAAGGTGCGCGGCATCTGGCGGCGGGTAACGACCAGCGGCGATTGCAGCCGCCCGGTGAGGGCCAGCCAGGTCAGCGCCTCACGATCCCGGGCACTCTGGGAGTTGATCAGATCCACTGGATACCGGTCCAGCAGCGCGGCGAGCTTCGCCGCATTGTCCCGCCGCCGGTGCGGTTCGAGCTTGAGTGCATGGACCTCGAGCCCGCCGGATCGGGCAAGAGTCTCGACTTCGGAGCCGGGAGGGCAGACGAAGCGCACATGCATCCCTCCGCGCGCCAGCCCCAGACTGAGATGAAGCGTTGAAGTCACCGACCCGGCTCCGCCACCCTGGTGGAGCACCTGCATGACGGATGTGCTCACCGAGCTGGCGTCCGGTTGGCCCGCGGCACCGTCCGCCGATACATTGAGGCCCGAATGCATATCGCCCTCTACACTCATAGTCGCCTGCCGGTGGAGGGTTACGGCGGCACCCAGCGGGTGGTGGTGTGGCTGGCGCGAGGACTGGTCGAGCTAGGCCACCGGGTAACACTGCTCGCACCGGCCGGGTCCCGCGTTGCCGGGGCGGAGATGGTCCCGCTGGATTCGCGCGAGATCGCTCGGCCGGGCTTCGACCTCACCCACCTGCTGCCTGCTTCGGCCGAGATTCTGCATGCTCATGGTCCCCTCCGTACGACTCCTGACCATCCGCACGTGTTCACGCTGCATGGGAACTACGGTCCGGGCAGAGGCCCGCTCCCCAACACCATCTTCGTCAGCGCAGATCACGCCCGCCGTCATGGCGGCACCGCTTTCGTGTATAACGGGGTGGATCCTTCGGAATTCACCTTTCGTCCCGACAAGGCCGATTATGACCTCTTCCTCGGCCGGCTGCACACGGTCAAAGGGTACCGCTGGGCGATCCAGGGCGCCAAGCGCAGTGGGCGACGTATCGTCGTGGCCGGCGGGTGGCGGCCCAGCCTCAGCCGCCGGGTTCGGTTCGTGGGCAGTGTGGACGGAGAGAGAAAGACGGGACTGCTGGCCGGTGCCCGGTGCCTGTGGATGCCGGCGCTGTGGGATGAGCCTTTCGGCTTGACCCTGGTCGAGGCGATGATGAGCGGCACGCCGGTGCTGGGCACCCGGCGAGGAGCGCTGCCCGAAGTGATCTCGAATGAGGTCGGCGCCCTCGGAGACTCCGTCGATGAGTTGGTAGCGCTCCGATCCTCGATCGAGCGCTGTGATCCGCACGCATGCCGCCGCCGGGCCGAGCGCTGGTTCAGCCACACAACCATGGCGGAGGAGTACCTGCGCATGTACCGCCACTACCTGGCAACACACGAGCTCCCGGAGGGCCGGCCTACAGCGCCGTGACCACCGGCTCTTCGCCCCGGAACTGAAGGTCGTATAGCCGGCGATAGAGCCCCCCGGCACGGAGCAGCTCCTCGTGACTGCCCCGCTGCACTACCCGTCCCGCGTCCAATACGACGATCTCGTCGGCATCGCGCACCGTCGCCAGCCGGTGGGCAATGACCAGGACCGTCCGCTTCCGCATGAGCCGCTCGATGGCCTGCTGCACCAGGCGCTCGGATTCGGTGTCGAGCGCGCTGGTGGCCTCATCCAGAATCAGGATCGGTGGATCGCGCAGCAGCGCGCGGGCGATCGCGATTCGCTGGCGCTGCCCACCCGAGAGCCGGGTCCCCCGCTCGCCCAGCATGGTCTGGTAGCCTTCGGGGAGCCCGGCGATAAACGCCGCGGCGTTGGCCGCCTGCGCTGCCGCCTCGACCATCTCCGCCGTGGCCCCGGGCGAGCCATAGGCGATGTTCCCTCGCACCGTGTCGTTCAGTAGGATGGTGTCCTGGCTCACGACCCCCATCAGCGCCCGCAGGGAACGGCGGCCAATACGGGTGAGGGGCACCCCGTCCATCAGAATTTGCCCCATCGTGGGATCGTGGAAGCGGGGAACGAGGTCCGCGATCGTCGTCTTCCCTGCTCCGGACGGGCCGACAAGGGCGACGATCCGCCCCTTCCCCAGACTGAAGGAGACGTCGCGCAGGACCAGCTCGCCGTCTCCATAGCGGAAGGAGACCCGATCGAAGGCGATCTCCCGATCGAACCTGGCAATCTCATCGCCAGGACGGTCTACCTCGGTCGGTGGCTCATCGAGGAAGTCGAAAACCCGCTCGGCACTCGCCAGGGTCACCGCCATGGTAGCGGGAAAGGCGGCGATGGTCTTGAGGGGAGAGGTGAGTTTCAGCGCCGCCATCAGGAAGACGATGATGGCCTCGGGTGCGAGGGGGGCGCCGATCCCGACCAGGGCCGGCCTGGTGCCGGCCCAGATGATCAGGATCACCAGGAACCCGGAGAACACCTCCGTCACCGGACTGGTGAGCGAGGAGAACCGCTGAGTCCGAATTACCCGCTTCCGGTAGCGGTCGGCTTGAGCCCCGAATCGCGACGTCTCCCGGGCCTCCTCCCCGTAAGAACGGATGAGCCGGATGGCGCCGAGCCGCTCACTGACGGTAGCGGTGATCTCTCCCCGCTCGTGCGCCCGGGCGCGCGCGTGGGCCCGCAGCCGCCGCAAGAGAGATTGAAGCCCCAGGAGGAGAAAGGGCACGAACGCCAGGGTGAGCAGGGTCAGCCGGAGCGAGATCTGGCTCAGGATGAACAACGTCACCGCCACGACCACGAGATTCTGGAAGAAGGAGAGCAGCGACGCGGAGATGACCGTCTTGGTCTGATCCACCTCGGTGATGATTCCCGAGATCAGCTGGCCGGCGCGGGTGCGCTGGAAGAAGCCCAGGTCCAGCGTGAGGAGGTGGCCGAACAGCCGGGTGCGAAGGTCGCGCACCAACCCCTCCTGGGTGCGCACCGAGAGCTGGGAGGAGGCATAGCTCATGGTGTTCTTGAGCACCAGGCCAATGACCAGAAGTACCACCAGGCGGCCGGCCGCCTGCCCCGGCGAGAGACCGGCTATCAGCGGATCCACCAGGCGGTCGATCAGCGCCTCCAGTTGGGTCGACCCGGCCCGCAGACTGCCGGCGCTCCCGAACAGGTGCTTCAGCAGCGGAACCAGCATGACCAAGGTGAAGCCATCGAGCAGGGAGGTCAGCATGGTGGTCACCAGCCCGAACCCGAGCAGGGCCCGGTAAGGGGTGACCAGCTTCAGGAGCCGGAGCTCGGCGCGCACCTTCAGCCGTGCCGCGGGGTAAGCAGGGCGATCGGCAGGAGTACTTCCTCGGGCGACACGCCTCCATGGAGGAATGCCCCGCGATAGCGAGCCTGGTATTCCCGCAGCTTGGTGGGGTAGACGAAGAAGCGATCCCCGGTAGCGAGCAGCAGCCGGGTGCCCGGCGTTCGGGCCGGCAGCCCGAAGCTGGCAAGGTCGTCGACTACCAGCGCCGATTCCGGGTCCTGGGCACGAAGATCGTCGCCGAACTTGTAGCGCAGGTTCGAGGTGGTATCGCGCTTGGCGAACACGGTCGCCGGAGTGTGGCAGTGAATCGAGCCATGATCGGTGGTGAGCAGCACCGGCACTCCGCGGCGCTCGGCCTCGCGCAGCGCGTCCCAGAGCGGAGACCGCTCGAACCAGGTGCGGGTGAGGTTCCGCAGCGCGGACGTGTCCCGGGCCACCTCGAAGAGGGTGGAGTTCTCGGTCCGGCCGTGAGTAAGCTGGTCGATGAAGTTGAATACCAGCGCGGTCACGCCGTCCCGGGCGAGATGCGCTGGAAGCCGCTTGAGCAGTCCCTCCCCGTCCGACGCGGTGAAGACCTTCTCGTAGTGTACCGGTACCTGGCGGCCGGTAAGCTCGCGCAGCTGCTCGGTAAGCAGGTCGGCCTCGTGCGCGTTGAGGCTGGCCTCTTCGTTGTCGTGCCACCATTTGGGGTAGCGCGCCTTGATCTCGGCGGGAAAGAGGCCACTGAAAATGGCGTTCCGTGCGAACGGAGTGGCGGTGGGAAGGATCGAGAAATAGTGCGCGGTCTCGATGTCGAATCGCGAGCTGATCAGAGGCCGGATCATGGCCCACTGATCGAGCCGGAGACAGTCCACCACCACCAGCATCGCCCGGCCATGCATATCGAGTACCGGCCGAAGGAATTCGGCGCCGATATCCACCGACAGTGGCGGCCGGTCGGTGTCGCCCTCGTGCAGCCAGCTGGCATAGTTCCGCTGCAGGTAGCGGGCGAAATCCTGTCGCATGCTGTCCTGCAGGGTGCGCAACGCATCCTGGAGCCCGGGCTCGTCGGCCTGGCCCAGCCGGACCTCCCATTCGGCCAACTCGACGACTACCTCGACCCACTCCCGCCAGGCCAGCGGCCCGCCCCGACGAGCCTCGAGCTCCCGGAACCGGGTGGCGAAGTCTCGCGAGAGCCGCTGCTGCCGGATCCGGTCGCCCTCCAGCAGGCGAGTCACCACTGAGAGGATCTGGCGGGGATTCACCGGCTTGACCAGATAGTCGGAGATCTCGACACCGATGGCATCCTTAAGCGTCTCCGGCTCTTCGCTCTTGGTCACCATCACTACCGGCATCCCGTGGTCGATGGCGCGAATGGCCTGGAAGATCTCCAGTCCGCGCCGGCCGGGCATCTGCTCGTCGAGCAGGACCACACCGTATGGCTGGCGCTGGAGGAGCACCAGGGCGTCGTCTCCGTGGGTCGTAGTCTCGACGGTAAAACCCTGTTCCTCGAGGAACAGGATGTGGGACGTGAGGCTCTCGACCTCATCGTCCACCCACAGAATGCTTTTAGGACGGGGCATACCCTAAACATAGGCGTAAAGGGTGAACAGTGAACCGTGAACGACCTGACCCACCCGTTTACTGTTTACCGTTTACCGTTCCCGCTGTAGCTTCACCCCGTGCCCCCCACTTCCCCCAACATTCTTGCGGTTCGCTTTAGCTCGATCGGCGACATCCTCCTCACCACCCCGCTGTTACGGGCCATCCGCCGCACCCATCCCGGCGCACGGCTCACCGTGCTCACCAAGCGGGAGTTCGTCCCACTGCTCAGTCACAACCCGCACCTGAGCCGGGTGATCGGTTTGGCGCCCGGCGGATCGCTATTCACGCTGGCCGCCGAGCTCCGGGGCGACGGCTACACCCACCGGCTCGACCTCCATGACAACCTCCGGAGTCGGGCACTTCGGACGCTGGTACCGGGCCGCTGGCATGGGTATCCCAAGCACCGCTGGGCGCGGGCCCTGCTCATTCATGGCAAGCGGAACCGCTATCGCGACCGGCGACCCGTCCCCGAGCGCTACTTCTCGGCGGTAGAAGACCTCGGTGTGACACCCGACGGGGCGCCGCCGGAGTTCTTCATTGGCGCCGAGGCAACCGAGCAGGTCGAAGAGTGGCTGGGGTCGGTGGGCCTCCACTCCGAACCCAACATCCTGGCCCTGGCGCCGGGGGCTGCGCACGCCACCAAGCGCTGGCCCCTGGAGCACTGGCGCCGGCTGGTAGGCAAAGCGGTGAAGGACGGCCTCGCCGTAGTCATCGTGGGTGGCCCCGACGATGCGGCTCTGGCGGTCGAGCTGGCGGAGGGGGCGGGAAACCGGGTGGCGAAGGCCGCGGGCGCCTTCGGGCTGCAGGCCACCGGCGCTCTGCTCCGGCGGGCGCGCGTTCTCGTCTCGGGAGATACCGGCGTGATGCACATGGCGACGGGAGTAGGGACCCCGGTCGTGGCGCTGTTCGGCCCCACGGTCGAGGCATTTGGCTTCTTCCCCTACACCAGAGAGGCCACCGTGCTGGAGCTGCCTCTCCCTTGCCGGCCCTGTACCTCCCAGGGCGGCCCACGCTGTCCGCTGGGACACCACCGGTGCCTGGTCGACATCGAGCCTGCCGTTGTCCACGAGGCGCTGGGACGGAGGCTCCGATGAACGGCTGGGATCCGGCGGAGAGTGCACTGCTCGCGCTGTTGCCCCAGGTCGGCAGGGGGCCCAAACGAGGGGGGATCTTTGCCCTCTGGCTGACCGTGCGGGTCGCCCAGGACCTCCTGCTCGATCCTCCGCCACCCGAACGGGCACACCGCCGCCGGGTGCAGGCCCTGGAGCGGCGCTTGTCCAGCCTCACCATGCCGCCGCCGTTGAGACGCGCGCTCGGTGCCGCCGTGAGCCAGTTGCGCGAAGTGCGGCCTGAGACTGCCGCCCAGGTGCTGAGCCAGCTGGTCGCGCCCGCCCGGGAGACCGGAGGTGCGGAAGCTGGAGATGCGGTAGCGCTGGCGGCGAGGCGGGCCCGCGAAGCGGGGAAAGCGGGTAGGTAGGCAAGCGGAGCGGCGGGGCAGCGGGGCAGCAATGCGAGAGCGTCGGCACCAGGTGGACAATCGTTAGCGCACTGTCTGCCCGCTGCCCCGCTTATACTCCGCCATGCCGCGCCTCTCCAAGAAGACCGATCGCGCTCCCTCATCCCTCCTCGAGAAACTGGTTGGGAAGATCGATGACCGCCTGAGCGGCGCACCGGATGAGGACACCGTTCCGACCGGATTCGCATCGCTGGATCGTTTGCTGGCCGGAGGAATGCGGCGGCGTGATCTGGTGATTCTGGCCGGCGACGTGGGCAGCGGGAAGTCGGCGCTGGCCCTGGGAATTGCGATTCGAGCCGCGAGTGCGGGAACGCCCACGCTCTACTTCTCTGGCGAAATGAGCCCGGAGCGCATCCTCGAACGGGCACTCGCGCTGGAATCGCGGGTCTCGGTGGATGACCTTCGCCTGGGCCGTCTCGATGACGCGGCCCGTGCCGCGCTCGGCGCGGCGGCGGTCCGCCTGCGCGGAGCTCCCTTGCTGGTAAAGCCGCTTCTGGGAGCCGACTTCGCCGAAGTGAGCGACGCGCTCGACATGGTCCCCCCGCGCCGGCTGCTGGTCGTCGATTCGCTCCAGCTCACCACTCCTCCAGGCTCCGCCGCTCGCCTGGAGGAAAGAGTTGCCCTGGCAGTGCGCGCACTCAAGGCGCTGGCGCTCGCCCGTGACCTGGCCGTCCTGGTGATAGCCCAGCTTCCCCATCTACAGGCCAATCGCCCGGACCCCAGGCCGACGCTCGACGATCTCGGATCGCTGGGTGCCATCAAGCAGAGCGCTGACGTGATCTTGACGATCTATCGGGAGGAGATGTACCGGCCGGCGCAGGGAGTCGAGGGGGCCACCGAGCTGATTCTGGCGAAGAACCGCAACGGCCCCAGCGGCTTCGTGGACCTGTATTTCTATCCCCGCTGGCTACGCTTTGTGGACATGCTGGATGCGGATTAGCTATTTGGCTTTTGGCTAATACGTCCTATGACTGTGTCCGGGATAGCTCATAGCTGATAGCTAATTGCTCATAGCTCACTTTCCCTTCCCCTTCCCTACCACGGCACCAGCCAGCTCGACCATCGTGCCCGCGCTGTCACTGGTAGGCCAGACCCGCACCCACAAGGGCCGGCCCTCCCGTTCGGCGTAGAGCGCCACTGAGCCGTCCGGTCGTTTTACATCACCCACCAGCCGCCATTCTCCCTCGCTCAGCTGTTTGCGATAGTACTCGGTGACCGCGTCGGCTTTGCCGGAACTGAACATGGTCAGCTGCAGTGCATCGGCGCTTCCGGCGCGAGACACGACCTTGGCGTCCGGAGGCATAGGGAGGCTGGGGAACACGGCGATTCCGTCCGGCAGCCTGGGCGGAGGGGCGTCCGAGCGGCAGCCGATCAACAGGGCGCACACCGGGCTTAAAAAGCGGATTGGAAAAGGCATAGACGGTGAGCTTAGCGGCCCCGGTGCGTTGCCGCAAGCGGGTGCGGCCCTTATGTTTCCGCAGACCGCAGGGAAACCCGCATCACCAGGCAAACCTCCCGTTCCTGAAGGAGCTCGGCCATGGCCGGCCATAGCAAATGGAAGCAGATCAAGCGCAAAAAGGCCATCACCGACGCCAAGCGCGCATCCTCCTGGACCAAGGTGATTCGGGAAATAACCGTCGCAGCCCGGGCCGGCGGTGGTGACCCGGCCGGCAACCCACGGCTGCGTACCGCAATCGATGCGGCCAAAGCCGTCAACATGCCGGGCGAGAATATCGACCGTGGCATCAAGAAGGGCACTGGGGAGCTCGAGGGTCAGGTCTACGAAGAGCTGACCTACGAGGGCTACGGTCCCGGCGGAGCAGCGATCTTCATCGAGGCCACCACCGACAACCCCAACCGCACAGTGGCGGAGATCCGCCACGCCTTCAGTCGGAACGGCGGCAACCTCGGCGCGACCAACTCGGTTGCCTGGATGTTCGACCGCAAAGGGCAGATCTATCTGGGGGCGGCGCGGCATGACGAGGATAGCACGCTGGAGGCAGCCCTCGACAGCGGCGCGGAAGACCTCTCCCGCGAAGGCGACCAGTACCTTGTGACCACCACACCGCCGACCTTTCACGCGGTGCAGGACGCGCTGCGGAGCCGGGGCTTTCAGATCGAATCTGCCGAGCTCACCATGGTGCCGCGGAATACCGTGCGGGTCGAGGGCGCGGACGCCGAGCGTATCCTCCGGTTGATGGAGGTACTGGAGGAGCTCGAAGACGTCTCCAGGGTTTCTTCCAACTTCGACATCGACGCATCTCAACTGGCCGAGGCGGAAGCCTGAGGCTGGACCGTTGAGGGTGCTCGGCATCGATCCGGGAACGGCCGTGATGGGCTACGGCGTCGTGGAGAGCGGGCCGGCGCGGCAGTCTCGATTGGTCGAGTGCGGAACGCTCACGACCGGGGCGCGGGATCCACTCCCGGCCCGGCTCCGGATCCTGCACGACGGAGTTGCCGCCCTCATCGCCCGGCACACGCCTGAGGCCATCGCCGTGGAGAGCGCCTTCTACGGCAAGAATGTCCGCACCGCCGTGGTGCTGAGCCATGCCCGCGGGGTGATCCTGCTGGCCGCGGAGATGGCCGGCATCGAGATCGCCGAGTACTCCCCTGCTCTGATCAAGAAGACCATCGTCGGCCGGGGCGCGGCGTTGAAGCCGCAGGTGGGATACATGGTGGCGCAGTTGCTGCGGCTCAAGGCGCCGCCCAGCCCCGACGACGCAGCCGATGGCGTCGCGGTCGCCCTGACCCACCTGCTGATCGCATTGAACCGGATCGCCCTGGCCCGTCAGATCGCGGGCATGGGATGATAGCCACCGTGACGGGCGTCATCGCCGAGCGCCATGGCGAGACGCTCGTCGTGCAGACGGACGGCGGAGTGGGCTACCTGGTGACCGTGCCGGTCGGAGTGGCCGTCCGCCTCCCACCGCGAGGGGCCCGGGTCAGCCTCTTCACCGAACTGGTGGTGAAAGAGGACGGGTGGTCCCTGTATGGCTTCGACACCGGGATCGAACGGCAGGTCTTTCAGCGCCTTCTCGGGGCCAGCGGCTTCGGCCCCCGGCTGGCCCTCTCCCTTCTGTCGTCGCTCGGACCGGAGCGCACCGTCCGCAGCATCCTGGCGCGCGACCTCGCGGCGTTGAGCTCGGTGAGTGGCATCGGCCGCAAGAAGGCGGAGCGGCTGGTGCTCGAGCTGCAGGACAAATTCAGCGATGTAGTGGTCGACCCGGCGGGCACGCGGGTCGCCGGGTCGGAAGAAGCAGTGCAGGCACTCCTGGGTCTGGGCTACGGTGTGGCGGCGGCCGACGACGCCGTCCGGGCTGCCCTCGCGGAGGGCACTCCGGCCGAGACGCCACAGCTCATCCGGCGCGCCCTTCAACAGCTGGCTGCCACACGCGGAGGGACGGAACGATGAGCACAGCCGCCACCACGGCCGAATGGAACTGCACTCGCTGCGGTGCCACCAACCGCAAGCTGGTCGCCCTCAGCACCCGGCAGACGAACGACCGGTGCGTCACCTGCCACACCCGCCATGTGGTGGAACCGGACGCACGGCCGGTCCGGTGGAAGGCGAGGTTGGAGAAGTGACGGGTCCCGTCCTTCCCGCTTACCTTGTACCCATGACCCGACTCCAGGTAACCACCCCCGAAGCCCTGCCCGAGGAGACCAGCGCCGATGCGGCGCTCCGGCCTTCCCGGCTGGACGAGTTCGTCGGCCAGAGCCAGGTCAAAGCATCCTTGCAGATCGCGATCGATGCTGCGAGGGCCCGGCGGGAGACGCTCGACCACACCCTGTTCTTCGGCCCGCCGGGGTTGGGCAAGACCACACTCGCGATGCTCATGGCCCGGGAGATGGGTGTTCAGCTCCGCACCACCTCGGGTCCAGTCCTGGAGAAGGCGGGTGACCTCGTCGGCCTGCTCACGTCGCTCAAGGCGGGCGACATGCTGTTCATCGATGAGATTCACCGGATGAAGCCGGCGCTGGAAGAGTTCCTCTACTCCGCCATGGAGGACTTCCGCATCGATGTGCGGATCGGGGATGGGCCCAATGCCCAGACCATTCCGATGACGCTGGAAAAGTTCACCCTGATCGGCGCGACTACACGGTTCGGGCTGCTGACACCGCCAATGCGGGCACGTTTCGGAATTGTCGAACGACTGGGCTTCTACCCGGCCGAGGACCTCCAGCGCATCGTGACCCGCTCAGCTGCCATACTCGGCGTGCCGGTCGATGTCGAAGGGACCGCGGAAATCGCGCGACGCAGCCGGGGAACCCCGCGCGTGGCCAACCGGCTGCTGCGCCGGGTCCGCGACTACGCCGAGGTAAAGGCGGACGGGCGAATCTCCGGAGCGGTCGCTAATGCGGCGCTCGGGAGGCTCAATGTGGACGAGTTCGGCCTGGACGATATGGATGCGAGGATCCTCACCACCATCATCGAGAAGTTCGGTGGCGGTCCGGTCGGCCTCGGGACGGTGGCGGTGGCGGTCGGTGAAGACGCCGGCACCCTCCAGGACGTGTACGAGCCGTATCTCATCCAGCAAGGATTCCTGGAGCGCACCCAGCGCGGACGCTGCGCCACTGCGCTGGCCTACCGTCGCTTTGGTCTCACACCCCCGCCGGCACAGGCAACGATCTTTGACGCCTGAGCGGCTCCGCACCACCGACTTCGAATACGAGCTTCCGCCCGAGCTCATCGCCCAGGAGCCGCTGACCGATCGGTCCGGAAGCAGACTCCTGGTCCTGCTCCGTGGCGATCGCCGCGTTGGGCCGCATGACCGTCGACACGCCCCCAGGATGGGGGTACTGCCGCGGCGGGTGAGCCAGCTGGGCGAGCGAGTCCCTATCGGAGCATCGGCGTTAGTGGACTCCCTGTTCACCGAGCTGCCATCACTCATCCCTCCCGGCGACCTTCTGGTGCTGAACACCACGAAGGTCCGGCACGCCCGACTGCTCGGCAAGCGATCCTCGGGTGCGGCCGCAGAAGTCCTCCTGATTCACCCCGGAACCGCGGATACCTGGATTGCAATGGGGACGCCGGGGACCGCACTTCAGCCGGGCAAGCGGATCGAGCTCGCCCCTGACGCCTGGGTCGAGACGGTGGAGGTCCTGCCCGATGGAAACCGGCTGGTTCGCTTTGTTGGGGTGACGGCGGAGGACGCTATCGAGCGATATGGCCGGCTGCCGCTGCCGCCCTACATCAACCGTCCCCCCACCAAGCTCGACGAGAGCCGCTACCAGACCGTCTACGCCCGGGACGAAGGGAGCGTGGCTGCGCCAACGGCGGGCCTTCACTTTACGACCGCTTTACTCGACAACCTTTCGGCAGCCGGCGTGGTGGTGGCGGGCCTCGATCTGGAAATCGGCCCCGGCACCTTCAAGCCGGTAGAGGTCGAGGATCCGTCCCGGCATGTCATGCACCCGGAGGCATATGAGATCCCTTCTCGCCTGGCCGCACTGGTGGAGCGGGTCCGGGAGGACGGGGGCCGGGTGTGGGCCGTGGGCACAACCGTCGCGCGCGCACTCGAGAGCGCCGCCCGGGAAGGGGGTACCATCGCCGCGGGCCGGGCGGAGACCAGCTTGATGATCACGCCGGGCTATAGTTTTCAAGTGGTGGACCGGCTGGTGACCAACTTCCACCTCCCCCGTTCAACATTGCTGATGCTGGTGAGTGCCTTTGCCGGTCACGACCTCACCCTGGCCGCATATCGGTACGCCGTCGCACAGCGCTACCGGTTCTACTCCTATGGCGACGCTATGGTAGTCATGTGACCTGGAGGCGGTGGTGACCTTTTCCAATCCGGCCGGCACGGCGGCCGCAGCAACCGCGGCGACCTACGTGCGCGCGCTGCTGGACGTGCTCGGCTCGCGCGATCCTGTCGAGGTGCTCGACCAGCTGCTCCCCTGGCTCGCCGAACGCACGCGGGGCCTGGATGACTCGGCGCTTCGCCGTCCTGAGGCGCCCGGGAAGTGGTCGGTCATCGAGGTGATCCAGCATCTCGCCGACTCCGATCTGGTGTTCAGCTACCGTCTCAAGATGATGCTGACCGAAGACAGGCCACCGCTGCAGGGCTACGACCAGGATCGCTGGGCCGGAGTGCTGAACTATCGCGAGGTAGCCCTCGACCTGGCGTTGAACCAGCTGCGCGGCGTACGGGCCGCAAACCTCCACCTCCTGAGACGGCTTGCGCCGTCCCAGCTGGAGCGCGTGGGGTTGCACGCCGAGCGGGGACCGGAAAGCGCCGGGTTTCTGCTGCAGCTCATGGGCGCCCACGACCTGGTTCACCGGCGGCAGATCGATCGCATTATTTCGACCGCCGCCGGCCCGGGGATGACCCGCGAGACCTGATGTTTGAATTCCGGATTCAGGGCACCGCTGGCCCGGCTCGAGCCGGGACGCTCACCCTGCCTCACGGCGAAGTGCGGACGCCGGCGTTCATGCCGGTAGGGACCCATGCCGTGGTGCGGGGTCTCAGCGCCAACGACGTCCGCCGCACCGGCGCCCAGATCATTCTGGGCAACACCTATCACCTCCATCTCCGCCCCGGCGAAGCCGTCATCCAGCAGATGGGTGGTCTGCATCGCTTCACCACCTGGGACCGGCCGATGCTGACCGACTCGGGTGGCTTTCAGGTGTTTTCCCTTCAGGGACTCCGCAGTATCAGCGAGCACGGCGTGGAGTTCCAGAGCCACATCGATGGCACCAGTCGCACGCTGACGCCCGAGCGCGCCATGGAGATCCAGTGGCAGCTGGGCGCCGATATCGCGATGGCCTTCGACCACGTCGTGCCGGGCCAGTCGTCACCCGAGGCCGCGTGCGAGGGCATGGAGCGGACGCTACGCTGGTTGGATCGCTGTAAGCGGGTGCACTCTGATTTGGCGCAGCGGGGCAGCGGGGCAGCGGGGCAGTCGCTCTGGCCAATCATACAAGGCGGCATCCACGACGAGCTCCGGCTCCGCTCGCTGGAAGGCACGCTCGAGCGCGGCCCCTGGACCGGCATCGCCATCGGAGGGCTTTCCGTGGGCGAGCCGAAGCCAGTGATGCATCGCGTCCTCGAGCTCCTGGAGCCGAGCCTGCCCGGGGAGATCCCCCGTTATCTTATGGGCGTGGGGTTCCCCGCCGATTTGCTGGAGGGAATAGCGCGCGGAGTGGATCTATTCGACTGCGTCGCCGCCACGCGGAACGGCCGCCATGGCACCGCCTGGCTTCCGACCGGGAGGGTGAACGTGAGGGGGGCATCGCTAAAGGGGTCAACCGAGCCGCTCGACCCCACCTGCGACTGCGAGACCTGCACCACCTACCCGCGAGGGTACCTGCGGCACCTCTTTGTGGTGGAAGACATGCTGGGCCTGCGCCTGATCTCGATTCACAACATCAGGTTTCTGGTCCGGCTCGGGGAGCTGGCCCGCACCCAAATCCTGAACGGTACGTTCGACGGCTGGAGCCGCGAATGGCTCGGCCGCCACTATGCTCGAGGAGACTGAGGCACCCGTGAATCCGTCATTTCTGGCAACACTGATCCAGGGACAGAGCGGCAGCACTGGAGGGCTTTCTGTTCTGGTCCTCCAGATGGCCGCCATCGGTCTGGTCTTCTATTTCCTCATTCTGCGCCCGTCGGGACAAGCCAGGAAGCGGCACGCGGAGCTGCTGGCCAAGCTCAAGAAGGGAGACGAGGTCATGACCGGCGGTGGGATCATTGGCCGGGTGAAGGACATCAAGGAAGTCGAAAATGACGGCGCCAAGGAGGTGCGGGTGACCGTGGAGAGCGGGACCGCCACCGTGGTGGTCGAGCGCTCGCGGATCGTCCGGGTGGGTAACTCGGCCGCGTCGGGTACCACGCCGACATGAGTCCGCGCTCGCTCCACCTGCTCGGCTCGCCCGTACTCCGGCTGCATAGCGCAGAAGTGAAGACTGTCGATGACGAGGTGCGCCGGCTGGTGGCCGACCTGTTCGAGACGATGGACGCGGCCAAGGGCGTCGGGCTTGCCGCCAACCAGGTCGGCGTCGCCCGCCGGGTGGCGGTGGTGGACGCGGACGGAGAACGGTTCGTGATGATCGACCCCACCATTCTCGAGACCGAAGGTCGCTCCACGGCAGAGGAGGGGTGTCTGTCGATTCCGGAGATCTACGGGGATGTGACCCGTCCGGAGCGGGTCGTCATCGAAGCCCTGGATCTGGATGGGACCCGCTACAAGAAGGAGGCGATGGGCCTCAAGGCGCGGGCCATCCAGCATGAGATAGACCACCTCGACGGCATCCTGTTTCTCGATCATCTCAGCCTGCTCAAGCGCGGCATGCTGCTCGCCCGCTGGCGTCGAGAGCACAAGGACGACAGCGGCTACACCAAGGAGGTCCAGGCGGCGTCTGCCGGGTCCGAGTAATGAGGATCGTCTTCTTCGGAACGCCGGTCTTTGCCGTGGCCTCGTTGCAGGCGCTGCTCCACGATCGCTTCACCGTGGCCGGTGTGGTCACCCAACCGGATAAGCCGCAGGGCCGGTCCCGTTCCGAGCTGATTCCTCCTCCCGTCAAAGTCGCGGCCCTCGCCGCGGGAATCCCCGTTCTCCAGCCGGTACGCCCGGTGGGCGACGTCTTCGCCGCCAGCCTTCGGCGGCTCGAGCCCGACCTTGGCGTGGTAGTGGCGTACGGACACATACTACGGCCCGAAGTTCTGTCGGTCCCGCCTCGCGGCATGATCAACGTCCACGCGTCACTCCTTCCCCGCCACCGCGGCGCAGCGCCGATTCAGCACGCCATCCTCGCCGGCGACCGGGACACCGGCATCAGCATCATGCAGATGGAGGAGGGACTGGATAGCGGACCGGTGCTGCATCAGGTGGTGACACCGATCGGCCCCGACGAGACGGCGGGACAACTGGCCGGCCGGCTGGCCGAGATTGGCGCGGCCGCGCTGGCCGAGGCGATCTCCCTTCGCTCCGGCGGGATCGCCCGGCCCGCGCCGCAGGATCACACCCAGGCCACCTATGCTCCCAAGCTCGACCGCGAGCAGGCCCGCCTGGTATGGCAACGGGACTCGGCAGCGCTGGTGCGGCAGATCCGCGCCTTCGACCCCTCACCGGGCGCCTGGACCGAGTTGGAAGGCAATACCTTGAAGCTCTTCGGTGCCCAGGCGGCGCCGGGCTCGGGTGAGCCGGGAACCGTTCTCGAGATTGGCGGGCGTCTGGTAATCGCGGCGGGCAGCGGCGCCGTGGCCGTCTCCGAGGTACAGCCGGCCGGCAAGACCCGGATACCAGTCGAGGCCTGGTTTCGAGGTCGCGGAGCGGCGCCCGGCCAGCGGCTCACATGAGACCGCTGCCGCGGGTGCACGCCTTCACCGATCAGGAGATCATGTCCGCCCCGGACTTCGGCATCAGGGCGGCCGCGATTGCCGCCGCAGGTGCCGCCGTCGCGCTGCACGCCCGCGACCGCGAGGGGCCCGGGGCTCGCCTTGCTGCTTCCACGCTGCGGATGGTGGCCCTCGCCCGTCCACCCGAAGCGGCGGTGTTCGTGAGCGGGCGGCCCGATATCGCCGCGGCCAGTGGAGCCCATGGGGTGCAGCTGGCAGCCGGCGACCTCACACCCGCCGACGCCCGGCGAGTGCTGCCGCTTGGCTGGATCGGGCGGTCGGTTCACTCTCTCGATGAGGCGAGGGCGGCAGTGGAGGAGGGGGCTGATTTTCTGGTGCTGGGCAGCATCTACCAAACGCCCACGCACCCTGGCCGGGAGCCCGTGGGCACCCGCGTATTGGGCGATGTCTCGGCCCTGGGGCGCCCGGTGATTGGCATCGGCGGCATCACCCCGGAGCGAGTCCCGGAGCTGAAGGCAGCGGGGGCCTACGGAGTGGCGGCCATCAGGGCGCTCTGGCACGCGGATGATCCCGCCGCCGCCACGCTCTCCATGCTGGCGCCATGGGTGGAGGACAGATGAGCGAGATCGAGATTATGGTAAATGGCGAGCCGCGGCTGGTTCCCGGACCCGCCTCGGCAGCCGACCTGCTGCGCCACCTTGGACTAGATCCCCGCACAGTGGTGGTGGAGCTGAATCGCAAGATTGTGCGTCGGCCTCAGCTGGGCCACACTCCCCTGGCCGAGGGTGACGCAGTGGAGCTGGTACACTTTGTAGGGGGAGGATGACTTATCTTTCCTCCATGACCACCGTCCAGACCGAACCCACCATCGACTCCCCCCTCACCATCGGCGGCCGGGCCTTCCGCTCCCGTCTCATGGTGGGCACGGGAAAGTACCGCGACAACGGCGACATGGTGCGCGCCATCGAGGCTTCCGGCGCCGAGATAGTGACCGTGGCGGTGCGGCGAGTAGATCTGGACCGGACCAAGGACCAGGGGATTCTCTATCACCTGAGCCCCGACCAGTACTTCCTCCTGGCGAACACGGCCGGATGTTACACCGCCGACGAAGCGGTGCGATACGCGCGGCTCGCGCGTGAGGCAGGCTTTAATGAGTTCGTCAAGCTCGAGGTCATCGGGGACCGCGAGACACTGCTTCCGGACACCGAGGGTCTGTTGATCGCGGCCCGCGAGCTCGCCGGCGAGGGCTTCAAGGTGCTGGCCTACACCAACGACGATCTGATTACCGCGCTGCGGCTGGAGGACGCGGGGTGTGCGGCGGTAATGCCCCTGGCCTCACCCATCGGCAGCGGCCTCGGATTGCTCAACCCTTACGGGATTCGCACGATCAAACGGCGCCTCTCGGTGCCGGTCATCGTCGATGCCGGAGTCGGCACCGCGTCGGATGCGTGTCTCACCATGGAGCAAGGCGTGGACGGAATTCTCATGAACACCGCGCTCGCCGAGGCCCGGAATCCGGTCGCCATGGCCACGGCCATGCGCCTCGCGGTGGAAGCCGGGCGGCAAGCGTTCCTCGCGGGCCGCATGCCTCGGCGCGAGGTAGCTATGCCGTCTACGCCGAACGCGGGAATGTTGGAGTAGAAAATTATCGTGCCCAGCTCTTCGGGTATCAGTTCGCGGCGAGCCGCTCTGAGTATCCTGGAGCAGGTGCGGGCCGGGAAGGCGTTTGACCAGGCCCTTGATCGAGGAATCGGCAACCTGGCGGAACCCGATCGGCGTCTGGCCCATGAACTCGCCGCCGGTGTCCTGCGGCAACGGAGCGTTCTGGACTCCCACCTCGCCCCGCTGGTGCGCCGCGGCTGGTCCAGCGTCGCTCCGGAGCTCCAGGACATCCTGAGACTGGGCGCCTACCAGCTCACCACTTTGGACCGGGTGCCGAGCCACGCGGCAGTCGACACCAGCGTCGAGCTGGCCAAGGAAAACGGGGGAGCCAAGCCGGCCGCCTTCGTGAACGCCGTGTTGCGGCGCCTGGCCGGTACTGAGCCCGCTGCCCCCTCTCTGGCTGGGGACGAGACCGAGCGCTTGGCCGCCGAGCACTCCCACCCGGTTTGGCTGGTGCGGCGCTGGGTGGACCTCTTCGGCCTCGACGCGGCGGAGCGCCTGCTCTGCTGGAACAACACCCGTCCCCGGCTGGTGCTGCAGCCGGCACGCCAGGATCTGGAACGGTTGATGAAGCGGTGGCGGGCGGCTGGTATCGAAGTCGAGGCCGCGCCGTACGGCGCGGGATTGGTCACGACGCTCACGCGACCCTCCGACCTTCCCGGATTTGGGGAAGGCGACTTCATCGTGCAGGACCCCGCGCAGGCGCTGCTCGGCCGCTTTGCCGACCTGCCGCCGGGCGCCGTCATCTATGACGCCTGCGCGGCCCCTGGCGGTAAGAGCATCGCGTTCGGGCGCCAGGCGAAAACCCTCATCGCGGGAGAAGTGAGCCGTTCCCGCGCCCGGCGGCTGGCCGAGAACGTGCGTCGCGCTGGAAGCGGGGGAGAGCAGGTCATCGTCGCAGACGCCAGGCGGGCGCCGCTCCGGCAGGCGGAGGTTGTCCTGCTCGATGCACCGTGTCTCGGGACCGGCACCTTCGCTCGGCATCCGGACGCCCGCTGGCGGGTGACACCGGAGGCACTGGGATCGCTGGCGCGGGTCCAGTCCGAGCTGCTGGACCGGACCGCGGCCCTCGTGGCACCGAACGGGCTGCTAGTTTACTCGACTTGCTCGCTGGAGCCCGAGGAGAATCGTGCTCAGGTTCAGCGCTTTCTGGCCGGCCACCCCGGGTTCAGCCGGGAGCCAACGGACGCTGTTCCGCCTGACCTGCTCTCACCGGAGGGAGACTTGATGGTTCTGCCCCATCGACACGGCATGGACGGCGCGTTCGGGGCCCGGCTCCGCCGGAGCCCATGAGAACTCGACGCCATTTCACCTCGGGAGTTTCGCTCCTGCAGTCGGGTCCGTGGCGAGGGTTCCTGCGCGACCTGGGTCTCATCCTCCTGACGTTCGTCGTCGGCTATGGCATCTCGGTGCTATGGCTCTCACCCGGCTCGGTCTTCACCAAAGACCATTCGCTCCCGCGGGTTCTCGGGCAGACGGAAACCCAGGCCCGGAACAAGTTGAACGCGATCGGATTTCGGCCCCGGATGGACGGGGAGCGCCAGAGCGACGCGTTTGCCCGCGGCACAGTCATCTGGCAGGACCCGGCTCCCGGTACGGTGCTGCCGCCCAGCAGCGTGGTTCAGCTCGTCGTCAGCGCTGGCCCATCGCTGGTTGCAGTGCCTGACGTGATCGGAATCAATCTGCCGCTGGCCACCAGGATCTTTACCGCCGCCGGCGTGCGGGTGGGATCGGTTGACTCAGTAGCCGGGGGTGAGGAGCACGGTGTGGTGCTGGCAACCCGGCCGGCAGCCGGCGTCGGCCGTCCTCGCGGGGCCCCGGTCGCGATAGTCGTCAGCCGCGGACCGGAGCCGGTGCCATGACCGTACGGATCGCTCCCAGTATTCTCAGCGCCGATCTGGGCCGGCTGCCGGAACAGGTAGAGCGAGCTGCGGAAGGCGGCGCGGATTGGCTGCATGTCGACGTGATGGACGGGCACTTCGTGCCCAACCTGACCTTCGGTGCTCCGTTGGTCCGCGCGTTGACCCGGCTGACTACCATGCCCATCGACGTCCACCTGATGGTGGAGCATCCCGAGCGCTATCTCGGCGAGTTCGCCGATGCGGGCGCCAGCGTGTTCACCTTCCACCCGGAGGCGACGGTGCACGTGCAGCGGCATCTGGCCACGGCCCGACAGCTGGGCATGGTGGCCGGCCTGGCCTTGAATCCCTCCACTCCGGTGGCCCTGCTGGAGGAAGTGATCGGCGATGTCGAGCTGGTGCTGGTGATGTCGGTCAATCCCGGTTATGGCGGTCAGTCCTATCTCCCTCAATCCAGCGACAAGATTCGCCGGACCCGCGCCCTGCTCGACCGGCATGGTTCCCGGGCCGCGCTCGGAGTGGACGGCGGGATCACCACGGCCACGATCGCCGAAGCGTGGAGCGCGGGAGCAGACACATTCGTAGCCGGCACCGCGGTCTTTGGAGCGGCCGACCCGGCGCAAGCCGTGCGGGAACTCAGGCGGCACTGTGCCGTGAAAGTGTGACTGGGGCGATGTCCAAGCAGTGGATCATGGTGGGTGCAGTGGTTGCGGGGTTGGTGGCCGGTGCAACCGCGTTGGCCAAGTTCGGACCTGACGTCAAGCTGGTCGAAGTCGGTGCGCGAGCGCCGGATTTCCGCGCCGTCGACCTTGCCACTGGGGATTCGGTCTCGTTTCGGGAGCACTACGAGGGGGCCGTGACCCTGGTCAACATCTGGGCGACCTGGTGTCTACCTTGCCGGGTCGAGATGCCCGGGATGGATAGCGTCTACCAGTCCCTCGCGCCTCGCGGATTCAAGATTGCCGCGGTGAGCATCGATGAAGGAAGTTCGGAGGACGTGCGCGATTTCGGCCACGACCTCGGCCTCAGCTTTGATCTCCTCCAGGATCGCAGCGGGAGCGTCCAGCAGATCTATCAGACCACCGGCGTACCCGAGAGCTTCCTGATCAATAAGAAGGGAATCATCGTGAAGCGCCTCATTGGCGAGCACGCCTGGAACTCCCCGGTGAACCGCAGATTGATCGAGGCATTGCTGGACGAGAAAACCGGTGGCTGAGTGGATCCTGGGAATCGAAACCTCCTGCGACGAGACCTCTGCCGCGGTAGTGCGAGCGGAAAAGGGGCGATCCCAGCCAGCCTCACTGGTAATCCTCTCGCAGGACGTGCATCGCATCTTCGGCGGGGTCGTTCCTGAGCTGGCCAGTCGAGCGCACGTCCACGCCATCGGGTCGGTGGTCGAAGGTGCCCTGGCGGACGCCGGAGTCGGATTGCCTCAGCTGGATGGCGTGGCGGTGACCGCCGGGCCCGGGCTGGTCGGTGCACTTCTCGTCGGGGTAATGTACGGGAAGACGCTGGCGTTCAGCGCCGACTGTCCGCTCATCGGGGTCAACCACCTCGAGGGGCACCTGTTTGCGCCGACGCTCGAGGATCCGGCTGTCGATCCGCCGTTTGTCGGGCTGCTGGTGAGCGGTGGCCACACCATGCTGCTGGATGTCCCCGCCTGGGGCGAATACCGCCTGCTGGGACAAACGCTGGACGATGCCGCGGGCGAAGCCTTTGACAAAGTGGCGACCCTCCTCGGGCTCGGCTACCCGGGCGGCGCGCCGCTGGAGCGGCTGGCGGGGGAAGGCCACCCCGATCGATTCCGGTTGCCGCGGCCCATGCTCCAGGAGTTGGAGCGGGAGGGGCCCAACCGTTACGCGTTCTCATTCAGCGGCCTCAAGACCGCCGTGCTGCGCGCGATCCGTCCCGGCCAGAACCTCGCCGATCCCGGCCAGTCAGGGCCCGACCGGGCCGACCTGGCTCGAGCCTTTCAGGATGCAGCCATCGACGTGCTGGTGGGCAAGACGGCGCACGCGGTCCGCGCAACCGGCTACCCCCTGGCAGTAGTGGGCGGGGGCGTGGCGTGCAACCGGGCACTGGTGGCAGCGCTGAAAGAACGGCTGTCAGGACAGGCCCGGGTCAGCGTAGCTTCCCCTCGGCTGAATACCGACAACGCGGCCATGATCGCCGCGGCGGGAGCGTGGCGCCTCGCCCGCGGCGAACGGAGCGGCTGGGACCTCGAGCCGCGCGACGATATGCCTATACCCGGCATCATTTCCGCCTTCACCCCCATCGGATCCACTTGATGAACGTTCATCCTCTGAAATTTCTGCTCGGTCCGCTCGAGATCACGGGCTACGGCATCATGATGATGGTGGCCTTTCTCATGGGCGGCTGGTTGATCGCTCGCCAGCTCCGGGAGGCGGGGCTGAAGGAGGACTACGCAGCCGACATGGTTGCCGCCGCGGTCATCGGAGGCATCATCGGAGCCAAGCTCTGGTATGTGGCGTTGACCGGTGACCCCGGGGCACTCTTCTCGCGCGGCGGGCTGGTCTGGTATGGCGGCTTCATCGGGGGAGCGCTGGCCGTGATCCTCAACAGCTGGCGCCTCGGAGTGCCGCTCCGCTGGACGATGCAGCTGGGCGCGCCGGCCTTGGCGGCGGCATATGCCTTGGGCCGGGTCGGCTGTTTCCTGGTCAACGACGACTACGGACGGCCGACCGATCTTCCCTGGGGGGTCAAGTTTCCCGAGGGTCTGCCCCCCTCGACCGCGGGTAACCTCAAGAACCTGTTCGGGATTCCTGTGCCCGAAGGCCTCGACCCCGCAACCGTGCTCGCCGTGCATCCGACCCAGCTCTATGAGGTGGCCGCGATGCTGGTCGCCTTTGCCGTACTCTGGCGCCTCAGGAAGAGCGGCCGGCCGGCCGGCTGGCTGTTTGGCCTCTACCTGGTCTTTGCCGGCGTAGAGCGCTTTCTGGTCGAGATCCTCCGCGCCAAGGACGATCGCTTCCTAGGAAGTTTTACCCTGGCCCAGCTGACCAGCGCGATCCTCGTACTAATCGGGCTCGCCCTGCTATACGCCTGGCGGCGTGGCCAGAGCCCGGCCCCAGGCGCCTATTTGTCGACTGGGAAGAAACAGCCAGTGACCAGAGTTTCGACAGCTTCATAAGTTGTTGGTTTTGAGCGGCTTATGGCTGGGAGCCTCGAACTGTACAATTTTTGACCTCTAAGTCACTTGAGACCTGCACGGCTTTGTATTGTAAATCAACGACTTAGCACAGTGCTAATTGTGGCATTGCCTTTGCCTAATAGATGGGCCAGGAAGTCAGGCGACTTCATGCGAAAAGTGGTAGGTCGAAGAAGGGTGGAGCGGACACTTCGGTCCGTCTCCGTAAACTCAGGGGGCGATCTACCACCTCTATTGCGAACGGCCCGTCAATCCACGGGCCGTTTGCTATTGGGTCAGGCTACGATCGGCCAGCACAACCCCGTCTTCATCGGCATACAGGAAGTCGCCAGGCGAAAACGTGACGTCCGCGAAGGTCACGGTTCCCCCTCGCTTCCCGGACCCCGTTTTACCGCCTCGCCTCGGCGAGCTGTTGATGGCGCGCACCCCAACTGGTATCCCACGGATCTCGGCTAAGTCGCGCACACAGCCATTAATCAGCAACCCCGCCCACCCGTTGCTATGCGCTAGCGCGGCCAGCCGTCCTCCCACCAGCGCACAGCGAAGTGACCCGCCTCCATCAACCACGAGCACGCGCCCCAGGCCCGGGGTGTCGAGCACCTGGGCGACCAGTGCGTTGTCCTCTGAGACCTGCACCGTGTCTATCGGCCCGGCAAATCGGACCAGGCCGCCATAGTCCCGGAAGATCGGCGCCGCGAGTCGCGCGAGTGGGCCGAAGGCGTCGCACAGGTCCGCTGTCGCGAAGGTCACGTCAGGGCCATTTGCCTGCGTGGCTGAATCAGGAAGGTCCAGACCAGCGCAGCCAGCAACAGGAGGGCGAGCACTCCCTGGGCGAGCAAAGACTCGACGGTGGGGTAGATCCCCAGCGCAGGAACCCGCGGCGCCGACTCCACGATGGTGGTCGGCAGCACACCTCCACCCTGCAGCTCGGCTACCCCTTTGCCGGCGAACACGAAGGCCATGTAATACAGGAAGGCACTGGTGATTCCGAAGAACGGCTTGAGTGGAAGCCTCACCCCGAACCGGCTGATGGCAACGTAGACCCCCAGAAGAATCGCCATGCCCAGCAGAATGCCGGCAACGATGGGCATGCTGCTGCTGGCCGGCCCTCCACTGAGGAATAGTGCCTTATAGAAAAGGACGGTCTCGAACCCTTCACGGTAGACTGCCAGAAATGCCGCGGAAGCCAAGGCCAGCGACGACCCGCTGGTGAGCGCATCGTTCACCTTGCTCTTCACGAAGTGGTTCCACTTGACGACTTCCATCTTCGAGAGCAGCCAGTAACTCACGTAGAAGAGAACGACGGTGGCCACCACCATCGTCAAACCTTCGAGCACCTCCTGCCTGGCCGGCGAGAGATGGAACACGGTCTCGAGGGCAAACGCGGTGATCAGACTGGCCCCGAGGGCGGTAGCCACCCCCAGGTTGATGTCACGTTTCCGGTGTGAGGCCCCCATCTTGACCAGAAATGTCATGAGCGCGCCCACGATCAGGATGGCTTCCAGCCCCTCCCGAAGCATGATCACGAAAGACTGAAAGAAAAGATTGCCGGGCGACACGGGGTCGCCCAGGGATCTCTCGGCCTGCTCCAGTCCGAGCGCGAGCTGGTGCCGGATGGAATCGAGCTCGGGGTCGGCGGCGCCTCCGGCCACATGCCCGCGGAGCTCGGCAAAGTGCCCTTCCAGCTCCGCGGCCAGCTGGGGGTTCTTGGCACGTACCCCCCGCTCCACCTGCTCGAACGTCATGTAGGCGTCGAACGCGCTGGTATTGGCGGATGAATCGCCTTTGCGGGCGAGGACGTAGGTCGACTCGAGTTGCCTTCGCACCTGGTCAAACACCTGCGCGGTACGATTGGCGGTGGCATCCGGTTGAGCACTTCGGATCGCGGCCACCCGAGCCAGGGCAGCGGCGGAAGTGCCTCTCGCCGGAAGCGCATGAAGCAGCTCGGCATCCGACATCCGGCCGGTGACCGGAAACGAGTCGAGGGCGGGCGGAACGTTACCCGACGGGCTGGGAAGGCGGAGTAGGGTGGCGTACAAAGCCGCGGCCCAGCGGTCCTGGGCCGGAAGCTGGAGCTCGAAGGAGGGCATCGAGGTGCCTACCACGCCGATAGTGACCCGGCGGTAATAGTCGAGCGGCGAGCGGTCCATCAGTTCGGCGCCCAGGGTCAGATTGGTCGGCTTGGGATCCAGGCCGCGGGCAGCCGGTCCATCTCCTCGACCCAACGTGCCGTGACAGCCCGCGCAGTTGGCCTGGTAGACCTCGGCCCCACGCGCGAGTGAAGGCCTTTGCGCCGGCAGCTCGTCCAGGCTCACACCTGCCCGGGTGGAAAGCTCGGTGGTCAGCCGGTGAACCCGGGCATTGATCGAATCCGACGGCGCAAGCCGGGTCACCAGCCGGATGAGGGAATCAATCTCGGCCAAGGTGCCCCGGCCGAGCTCCGGCGGCAGAGCTTCGGCAGAACGGCGGGACTCTCGTAGGAACAGGCGAGCTTCGTCGATTTCGGCCTGCGATACTACCCGCCCATTCACAATCCCGATCCGGTACTCCTGGGCCGCCAGCTGGGCCGTGGCCGCGAGCCGGCGCACCAGTGGCGCAGGATCGATCGGTTGATTCGTCTGTTGGGGGGCATTGAGGAGACTGGCCCCGATCAGAAGGGCGACTCCGCCGATGAGAACCATTTTCACCCAGTTTGGAATTTCGACCAGCGGAAAGTAGAGTGTTCTGGTCGGAATTGAAAGAGGGTGGATTCTAGGGGGCCTCGACGATTGCGATCGCGCCGGCCGAGGTGGCGGAGTGGGTGAGAGATATTTGGATTCGGAGCCCGCCGCTTTCGTCGGAGAGGCGGGCCGCAAGGCCGTGCAGCGCTATGGCCGGCTTCCCCTCTCCATCCCGCGAAACCTCGATCTCGCGCCAGCCGATTGCCCGGGCTCCGCGCAGTGATTGCATCGCTTTATAGACTGCCTCCTTCGCCGCAATCCGGGCCGCGGCGTGTCCGGTGGCATCCGGCCGGGTGGCGAGGTACTGTCGTTCCCCGTCCGAGAAAAACCGGGTCATCGCCTTGTCTCCCTTACGGGTGAGCATCGATCTCACCCGCTCCAGGTCGATCAGATCGATGCCTACGCCGATCACGGTCACAGGCGAGACCACCAGAGCTCGGCCAGCGGCCGAAGCCAGGATGGCACCGGCAGGTACCCGCCCAGTACCAATCCCATATAGGTGGCCGCCGCGAAGACTGACAGGCTGATCAGCCAAAGGATCCTGATAGGCCGACGCCAGGCCCTGGCCCGCTCTACCTCAGCTTTCCATCGGTCCTGCTCGGCGCGCGCTCCGGCGGCCAGCGCCAGCCAGGCCGCCTCCAGTCGGCGAGCCGCGGCGGCCAACGCACGCTGCCACTCCCCCTGGCCGGCCCACCCACGAGTGCCGGCGGCGGCGGCCCCCGGTACCGTCTGCTCCAGCGCGTCAAGCGCGCTCACGAATCCCGCCCCGCCACTACCCAGCCTCGAGGTGATCGCCCGGACATCCTCGGTCTTGATCCTGAAGGCTTCGAGTTGTCGGGCTGGAAGCCTCGATTCGGTGGCGGCCTCATTCAGCTTCGCGTTTGCCGCCTCGGCCAGGCGCTCGGCGGCGGCGGCAACGGCGCGCTCCCAGAGATCGAGCCAGGCAACCCGCGAGAGCGAGGCAATGGCGCCCTGCCGGTCGCCCGAAGCCGCGAACGAGCGCGCGGCCCCGGCAAGCTCGAAGATCCCGGTGACCAGATCGAGACGGATGTCATCGAGAACGAGATCGAGGGAACCGCGATCGCCACGGGTGATGGGAGGGTCAACCAGACGGCCGAGCGCTGGGCCCAGCTCCGGAACCACCCAGATCTCAGCCGAGGTGGGAGGCAAGGATGGCCTCGAGAACCCGGTCGGTGTCGCTGAGATTCTCGAATGCGGTGTGCGGTCCGCAGGCCATGAGGTCAGCTACCGAGTAGGCGCCGGTCGCTACAGCAACAGCGCGGGCATCGATGCCCGCACCGCAAGCGATGTCTGCCGGTGTGTCGCCGATGATGACCACCTCCGCACCGGCAGGAACCCGGCCGAAGTAGGGTTCCGCCCGCCCAGCGGCGATCGCAGGCAAGTCGGGCCGGTGGGAAGAATCGGAACCGTAGGCGCCCACCCGAAAGCGCGCCGGGTCGAGTCCGCCTGCCCGCAGCTTCAGCGCCGCTCCCTGAACCATGTTGCCCGTCAGCAGGCCGAGCACTACCCCATCCTCCCGCTCGAGGCGATCCAGCAGCGGGAAGACCCCGGGCATAACCGTGGTTCTGCTGGTGGGCCGCCGGAGCTCGTGCTGAAGAAGATCGACGTAGCGAGAGCAGAGCGCCTGAACCCGCTCGGATCGGTGCGGGCCCGGGTGGCCGGCCGCCTCGAGCAGTTCCGTCACGATCTGGGGATCGGTCTTGCCGTCGAAGCGCACCTCCCGCATGACCGCGACGTCCCCCACCTCCTCGGTGATTGCCGCCATGATCGCTCGGCGGCCGGCGCCGGCGGTCAAGAGGATGGTTCCATCGATGTCGAACAGAACGAGTCTGCGCCGGGCGGGCATCACCGCTGCTCCAGCCGGCGTACCGCGACCAGCCGCCGCCTCAGCGCGGCTGCGCGAGTACCGGGCAGCCACGGCTCCGCCAGCGTTCCGCCGCATGCCAGCGTCGAATGGATCAAGGTATCGGCATCGCCGGCGAAGGCAACGTGAGTTATGCCGCTGCCGGTCTCTCCGCTGAAAAACAGGAGATCCCCCGGCTGGACGGACTCGATCGAGACGGCGACGCCATGGATCACCTGCTGGGCCGAATCTCGCGGGAGGACCACCCCGCGTGCCGCGAACGTGGTCTGGACCAGGCCGGAGCAGTCAACACCCCAGGGCGTCACCCCACCCCATTGATATGGACTGCCGATGAAATGCTCGAACGCCCAGCGCTCGGGAGCCTTGGCCATGGCCGCAGCCGTGACTTCCCTGCTCTCCCGGACGCTGCCCTCGGTGATGCGCCCGCGCCGGCCATCGGGCAGCACCACGACCTCATGCTCGACTACCACGCGAGCCCGCAGCGGCAAGCGCAGATGCGCTCCGCCGATCCGCACCACGGCTCCTTCGCTCCAGGCGGACGCACGCGAGCGCCAGTTCTCCGCCTCCTGATCCTCGACCTCGCTCAGGTACCCGGTGTTGACCCAGCCGTTGTAGCCGTCGAAATGGGTACAGACCCGGCGCCACTCACCGGTGCGCTCCACGATGCTGGCCGTCTCGCCGAGCACGAGCTGGGTGACCTGTTCCGCCCGCACCCGCGGCTCGGCCAGGACTGGTGCGATGACGGATCGGGCTATGGCAGCGGGCATGACGGATCCGGACTCAAGCACCCTTCTCGGGCACGGCTTTGGCGGCGCAGTCGCGACAGAGTGTGACCCCGCGGAAGGTACAGATCAGGCAGATGAAGGTCCCGCAGCTGGAACAGGGATACCCCTCGGATGCACGCTCTTCCTTTCCACAGGCGCGGCACTCCATGGCATCGTGCTCCTGGAGCTTTTGCGTCATGCGACAATGCTGTAGCGCTTGATCTTGTTGATCAGCGTGGCCCTGGAGATCCCGAGCTCGATGGCGGCGCGGGTACGATTGCCGGTGTGGTGCTTCAAGGTTCGCTCGATATGCTGGCGCTCCAGATCCTCCAGGCTCAGCGGGGTGTGCCGTCGATCGCCGACCCCCGCCCGCGCGCGGAACTCACCGGGCAGGTGCTCGACGCTTACGGCCGGCTGGCCCCGCCCGAGGATCAGTGCGCGTTCCAGCACGTTGCGCATCTCGCGCACGTTGCCGGGCCAGGGATAGGAGAGCAGCCGCTCGAGCACTTCACCGGAGAGCGCGCCTGGCCCATCGGGCAGTTCGGAGCGGAGATCGCCCATCAGGCGGGTAATGAGCGCCAACCGGTCCTCTCGCGATCGATCGCGCAGCGCCGGCATCGTGAGCGGCATGACGCTCAGGCGATAGTACAGGTCCTCCCGAAAACGTCCGCTCTCGACTTCGGCCTGCAGATTCTTGTTGGTGGCCGCAACCAGCCGCACGTCCACCGTGATCTCGCGGGTGCCGCCGAGACGCCGGAAGGTCTTGGTCTCCAGCACCTTCAGCAGCTTGGGCTGGAGCTCGGGCGCGAGGTCGCCGATCTCGTCCAGAAAGATGGTCCCGTGGTCGGCAATCTCGAACAAGCCCTGCTTCCGATCCTTGGCGTCAGTGAACGCGCCCTTCTCGTGCCCGAAGAGCTCTGAGTCGAGGAAGGTGGCATTGAGCCCGCCGCAGTTCACTTCCACGAACGGCGCCTTGGTGCGGGGGCTCAGGTCGTGAATCATCCGGGCTACCCACCCCTTGCCGGTGCCGCTCTCTCCGTTCAGCAGCACCGTGGTGCGCTCGCTTTGAGCCAGGAGTCCCACCTGGTGCGCGAAATCCTGCATGCCCGAGGAAGTACCCAGCGACTCGAGTCCGTGGCCCGGAGCGCTCTGGACCAGGAGGGCCTCATTGATCCGCCGCAGCTTTGCCTTGTCGGCGACTCTGGCGGTGGCGGCGGCGAGGTGCTCCATGTCCACCGGCTTGGTCAGGAAATTCTCGGCGCCCAGCTGCATGGCCCGAACCGCAGTGGCCACATCGGCCTGGCCGGTCAGGAGGACCACGGAGGCGTCCCGCTGGCGCAGGTGTTCGAGGACCTCCATGCCGTCCATGCCGGGCAATGCCAGATCCAGGATGACGACTTCGGGGCGGATGCGGTCGAAGGTCGCCAGACCGGCCTCGCCGCTGAGCTCCCGGGTGACCTCATAGCCGAACCGTTCGAAGTAATTGCCTATGCTGCGCAAAACGTCGACATCGTCATCGATGAGCAGGACGGAGGCAGCCATTGAGATACCTTGGATCGATAGGAACGAGGCTCTTCCCCCGGCCTGCGGCGCTACATCAGCGTGACAGGGGGACCCACCAGAAATTAGTCACTCGGCGCTTTTGCACCATGGCTCATCTGCCGGTTGGCACCATGACCTGAATGGCCCCCGGAACGACGCTCGCGGTAAACGGTGTTTGCCCGCCCGACTCGCCGTCCAGCTGAACCGGCTGGACCGGATGGGTCTCCACCCGGACTACCCGCCCACGGGCATGACCCACATAGCCCGCGTCCCCGAGTCTCCCAGGCGTAACCCTCAGCAGCTCCCAGACCGCCAGAACACTCTGGGAAAAGCTGTCCGCGCGGATCGCCACCACGTCCAGCAAGCCATCGTCAGGACGGATGCCGGGCCCGAGCCTGATGAAGGGGGGGATCACCTCGCCGCAGTTGGCCACCAGGACCATGGCGGCGGCGGCCTCGTATTCAACCCCGTCGATGGTGATCGCGTGCGTCGTGCTTCGGATATCCTGGATGAGGCGCAAGGTGGTGGCGACGTAGGCTGCCATCCCCCATCGTTGCTTGTGCTGCGCCAGGGTGCCCGCCATGACCCGTGCGTCGTATCCCGCTCCGCAGGCCACCGCGAAGTACTGGTCTCCCCCGGGCCGCTCCATCCGTCCCAGATCGAACCGCTTCGGTCGCGCGCTCACCAGCGCCCGAGCGGCACGGGCCGGTGAGGCTGGGATCCGCAGGTTTCCGGCCAGCAGATTCCCGGTTCCCCCCGGAATGACCCCGAGCGCCACCTCGGTGCCCACCAGGGCGGCCGCCGCCTGCATCGTGGTCCCATCTCCCCCGAAAACCGCCACCACATCCACCCCCTCGGCCACGCCGTATTCCGCCAGTACTCGCGCATCGCCCGGGCCGCCAGTGGCCAGGACCTCGGCCCCCCAACCAGCCGCCTTCAGAGTACTCATGATGGCATTGACCGCCAGCCGGTCGGTGCGCGCCGCCGCCGGGTTGGTGATCACCAACGCCCGGGTCACGGTTAGAACTCCCGTTCCCAGCGGATGTCGGAGCCGATCTGATACGGATTGGTGGTGAGCGGTATGCCGACCTGGCGGCAGGTCTGGAGCGTCGGTTCCACACTTGCCTGAAGCCTCCACTCCCGGCTGAACCTGAACTCGAGGCTCGCCCCCAGGTTGCTGTAGGTGAACTGGCTCAAGTTCTCGGGACAGAAGCCCGCGTTGAAGGTCAGAAAGGTCTTGCTGCCCAGCTGCCAGCCGGCGGCAAGCTGGGTGAACGTGCTCGCTCCACGTGAGGTCGAGACTCCGGGCCGGATTTCGATGAGGTCGAGCGGGATACCGATGTCCTGGATCAGCGCCCGCTCGAGCTCGCTGGAAAGGGCGCTGGAGAAGTAGGAGAGCCCGGTTTCTACCAGCCCGGATTGGCCCAGCCGTGTCGCCTCGTTCGCGGGGTAGCCGGTCACGAGGTAGGACACCAGATCGGTCTCGGAGATCGGCGGATTGAAGGTGCTCTCCAGCGTGATCTTGGGGGCGTACAGCGTTCCGGTAATGACAGCGATCACCGGAATCTCCTCGCCTCGTACGGCGCGCACCACGTGGGTAGCGCGGATGTCGAGTGCCGCGTTCAGGTCCCCGAAGTAGCGCACTGTCCCCCGGTCCACCGTAAAGTCGCGCGTCACCGGCCCGATCTTGAGGGTGTAGCTGCCGCGAACCGCTTCCAGGGTACCGGACGGAGTATAGGCCTGACGGGTCTTGCTGAGCTGGACCTGTCCGCTCAGCTGAATGTTGGCCTCGCTCGATCGGAGCCAGACATCGGTACCCATCTCCATGCCGAGGTTGGTGATGGTGAGTGAATCGAGGAACCGGTTCTGGAAGCTGCCGCCCAGATTCTCCCGCCGCAGCAGAGTGGTGTCGACCAGATCCGCGATGGTGGGGTCCTCGAGATCGATGATCCGCTTGGTCACCAGATCGGCGAAGTAGAGCACGCCGCTGTTCGCCGTGAGACTGCCGGCAAGGTTGGAATGGAAGAACGGACCCTCCAACTGCAAGCTGCCGGTGGCGTCCAGGGTGAGGAATTGGCTGACATCCAGGGCCCTGAAGTTGTTGGCCCGGAATCCCAGGTTGAGCACCGGACGGGCGAGATCCTCCAGGCGAACCGATCCGGTGATTCCCAGCGAGCCGTTGCCACCTCTCATCACCACCTGGTCCAGCACCAACGAATCGCCCTGGAGCCGGGCCCGTCCATTCATTTTCTCGTAGCGAACGCCCAGGCCGGGGAGCGACATGGCGCCATCGCGGAACTCCACGGCTCCCAAGAGCCGGGGCGCTTGCCAGGTGCCGGTGACATTGACGTCGGTCGAGAACTCGCCGGTGACCTGCCTGATGGCAGGGGTCAAGGCCTCGAGAATCCCGAGATCGACGCTGTCGCCCCGGGCGTGGACCGAGAGGGGACCGTCCACCTGGCGTTGCTTTGCTCCCTTCAGTGCCAGGTCCAGAGGAAGCTTGGCACCGACGTCGAGCACGTTCTTGCCCGAGCGCCACAGGAGCAGATCGGCCTCCAGCCGGCGGTCGGCATAGTCTACCACACCCTGCAGGAACGGCGCGTTGAAATCACCGAACCTCCCTCCATCCAGCGTCATTGTGCCTCGCAGTGTCGGCCGCTCTGCCGTCCCACCGACGCGGGCATCGATCCCAAGATCGCCGGCCACTCCCACGGTGTCGCGCAGAAGGAGGCCGTATGCATCGCGGAGGTCGAGCCCAAGCACCCGGACTACGAGAGACCCTTCCGACGTCCCGGGTACCCGCCCAGCCAACTGGATCAGGCCCGAGCCATCGTCGGTACGGAGGGTGACGGGGCTGACTGCGGGCGCGGAATCACTGAGGGTTACCGCGAAGGTCTCTTCGGACCGGTACCGATGCGCCGGGAGCGCGAAGGAAAGACTGTCGAACATCGCCACCTGGGTCTGACCATGTCGCCACCAGCGTCCCGCACCGTTCACCGCGAGGTTCGAGCCGACCCCGGTACCCGCATTCCAATCGAGCGAGTCGGCCCACCCACGGGCCTGGGCCCCGATCCGGTGGAAGATCCACCGGCCCGCGGCCAGAGAGTCAGAACCGATCGACGCGGTGAGTTGCGGGCGATGACCACCAATCCAGCTGAATGCCCCGGTCATCCGGGGCGAGCGTATGCTCTGCCATTCCAGGTTTTCGGCCAGGATGTCGGCGCTCGCTTCCAGGGTATCGAGATTTCCGGCCAACTGGACGCTCGCCTGTGCCGTTCCCCCGAGCGGGCGACTGTCGGGGCCGATATCCCTGGTCTGCCCGGTCGTGGCCAGGAGCAATGAGTCGAATGCGATCAGGCTGTCGGCCGCGAGGGTGAAGGCCATCCGTCCGGTATGGAGCCCCCCCCAGCCCAGGGTACCGGAACCGCCCACCCGGGCGCCCTTCCACACCGCGTAGGCGGTATCCACCCGAATCATGCTGTCGTGCAAACCGGCAATCGCGAAGACGCTGTCGAGGGTGAGCTCTCGGAGCCGACTGCTCGACAGGGCTACCCGAACCTCGCCCTCCGGGGCCTTCAAGGTATCGATGACGCCGGTGACCGAGACCTCGCCATTCAGCCGGGTGGGAAGATCTCGGCCGGTGAGCGCGGCCAGATCCAGCCGGGAGAACCGCAGCAGCAGATCCTCGGCTCCCCATTTAGGAGGCTGCAACGTCGCGAATCCGTGGGCTTCTATCGAGCCGATCTGGCCCGTCAGGGACGCGTCCACCGCCAGACGAGCGAGCGTGCCCCGGCTCTGGAATGGACCTCGCAGCTCACCCTTGGCCCCGAGTCCGGGGAAGGCCCGCCGGATTCCGTCGAAGGAGAGCGGGTCCAGCATGACATCGGTGTCGAGTCCGAGTACCGCTGACCGGGTATCGAGGTGCACCGTGCCTTCCAGCTGGCTGGGTGGGCGGTCCTGATCCTGGTGCTGGGCGCTGCCGTTGAACCGGACGTTCCGCAGCGGGCCATTCAGCGTCCCCACCGCGGTTAGTCGGCCCTCGAGGATTACCGCCGGGGCAATCCGGCGCACGGTGCGGAGGTCGATATCCGATTGTTTGACGCCGAACTCAGTAAAGGTGAGCCCGCTATCGAGTGAGGCCCCGATGCCACCCTCGCCGGCAATGGTCGTCAGGGGATTACCGGGCACCGCCGCGTCTCTAAAGGCCCATTCAATGCTGAGGTCGAGAGCATTCAGGAATCCGGATCCGGCCAACTTGCCGGTGACGGTTCCATAAAAGGGTAGGCTGTCCAGAAAGCGGCGCGCGGCATCGAGATTCAGTTCCCCCAGTCTCACGTTCATGTCACGCACTCCGAGGCCGCGGCGTCGGTCGGTGATCGCCACCAGGTCGCCGTCGACCTGGCCCTCCGGGCCGCTGAGGTGGAGGTCCCGGATGTCATAGGCGGTCCGTACACCGGTCTCCGAACGGGCGGTGAGAACGCCGCGCCCCGTCATCGAGGGAAACTTGGGCGAGACCCAGCGCAGGTCCTCCAGATTGAGGTGAGGCGAGGTGACCTGGAAATCGAGGAGAATGGTGTCGCGGGGCCAGGTTACCGCTCCGCCACCGGAGAATCGGGTGTCCGGCAGCGCGCCCCGGGAGAGGCTGAACACCGCACTGTCTCCCCGGATTCGTACCCGGCCGACCGCGTGGCTAAGCGTCACCCCGGGGTCGTTCACCCGGGTGGCGAGCGAGTCGAGATCGATGGTAAATGGGAGCCGGTCCGGCGTGGCGATGCGCATCCGGGAGACCCGGGTGGCGAGATCAGCGAGCACGATCACCCGCCGAAGTCCCTCGCGAGTCTCCTCCACGATGCGGCCGGGCTTGGCCCGCTCAGCGCGGAGTGCCGAGTCGACGCTGGTCTCGGTTCGGGCGGACCGGGGAGGATTCCACGGCAGCGCTATCCGGAGCATCCCTTCCGTCATCTTGACGTTATGGAACTCGACCAGGGGTGACTTTCCGCCTGGAGATCCCTTTCCGATGCGGAGCACCTCTTCGTAGTTCATCCGTCCACTTCGATGCTTGATCAGCTGGATGGTGGGACTGTCCATCTCTATTGCGCTCAACACCACCTGGCCGGCGATGAAGTTCGGCAGCCGGTAGGCGACCCGGACCCGGGGGAGGTTCGCCAGCAGCTCACCGCTGGTGTCGCGCACCACCAGGTTTTCGAGAGTGAGGTCATACAGGAACGAGCCCGAGATTGACCCGACCCTCACCTGGCCCAGGACGACGCGGTCGAGGAACCGGGAGACGGTGCGTGCCAGCAGGTCGCGACCGGGCGGGGTCAGCGTCATGGAGGTGATCACCCCCAGGATCATCGCGGCGCTCCCGATTACGAAGACGAACAGGAATCGCGCAAACTGGCGGCGAAGCGCACGCTGGCGGCGCATCAGAACGGCTGTCCGACAGCGATGTGGTAGGTGAATTTTCCGCTGCGGGGCAGGACGTAGGAGCTCTGTCCGGCCACGGGGTTGAGGTTGCCTGCTGGATCGAACTCAAACAGTGTACCGGGCTGCAATTTGTAAGGGTTGTAGGCCACGTCGAGCCGGGCCGGACCGAGCGGCGTCGTGATTCGGAGGCCCACGCCGGGTGTCACCCGGATGACAGCTGTGCGCTCGTTGGCCCCGCGCTGCCAGACTCCCCCGGCGTCGACGAAGGCGGCCAGGCGCAGGCGGGAGCTCAGGACCGGCGATGGCACCCGGAGCTCGATGTTGGCAACCGCCAGGCTGTTGCCCCCGGTGGCCGCTACCCTCACTGAATCCGCAATGACCGGAGTCGCCGAACCCTCCGGCACGACATAGACGACCGGTCCGAGCTCGTTCCGGTCAAAGCCACGCACGTCGTTCGGCCCACCGGCATAGAAGCGCTGTTCCGGCGGAATGAAAGCACCACTCTCAGCACCTACGTTCACGTTGGGCGAAACGATTAGTCCGCCCTTGACCCGCCAGCTCAGCACGACATTGCGGGACAGTGGCCGGTACCACGACAGCCCGGCTACGAACCGGGTGAACTGCTGGAGCGGGGAGGAGCCGATGTACTTGGAGCTGTGGGTCACCTCGAGCGAGGTGATCGATCCCCGAGTGGGGTCGATCTGGCTGTTCACCCGAGGGAAGCTTCCCAGGGCGGTGAGGGTAGCCAGGACCCGGCGCTGTCGCAACGCATCGATGACATCTGCGGTACAGGCGTTGAAAAACGCGCAAAAGCTCTGCGGGGTGGCTTCGGTCCGGCCGTAGGAAACGGTGTAGGTCAGCGACAAGGGGTTGCGGCGCCTGGGTGTCGTGCGGGTAAACGCGATGCTGGCACCAGTCTCCTGCCGCAGGTAAACCTTGTACTCCGAACGCCGCTCGGTAAAAACGGACAGGGTGACCGCATTGTTGGGGGAAAGGAAAGCCGGCCGGCGAACGGAAGCGCCGAGGTAGAAGTTGACCTTCTTCGATCCAACGGTGTCCTTCTTCGAAGTGCCGCAGATGTTATTGGCCAGCCCCCAGTCGAGTGGCGCCCCGACCCCGACCTTCGAGATACGGCTGGTCAGGTCGAGCACCCTGCCGCCTCCCAGGAAGTTGCGCGAGGTCCAGCCGAGCGAGCCCCGGAAGCAATCGTTGGTGGCATAGCCGAGACCACCCCGGATTCGGCGCCGCTTACCCTCATTGACCTGGACGAGTAGGGGCACCGAGTCGGACCCGGGCTGGAACGCGGTCGAGTCGATGTTGACCGAGGCGAACCTGAAAAGGTCGGACTCGTAGAGGTTTCGCTGGCTCTGGAACAGCTCTTCCTGGGAGTATCGCCGGCCGGGCCGGGCCACGAGCAGCTTCCGAACCAGCGAGGAATCTACCCGGACGGCCCCCACCACCTTGACTCTGCCTATCACCGCTCGTCGCCCCGGCGCGACGTCGAGGGTGACCGAGGCTCTTCGCGCCGCCTTCTCGACCTCGAAGCCGGTGAAGACGGTTGCCGAGGGATAACCCCGGTCCCGAAGCCGCCGAGAGATGCTGTCCGCGCTGGCCTGCATGGCGTACCGGTTGAACGGATCACCCCTCTGCAGCGGCAGGTCTTCCAGTCCCGCCCGGCGGGTCCGGTCACGCACTGAGTCCAGTCCGGTGATGGTGAGCGTCGCAACCACGATGGGCTCACCTTCCTTGATGTTGAACGTAATGTAGACGTCCTCGGGGGTGCGGCGGACCAGCGTATCGATGACGGCGTCGTTATACCCGCTCCGCTTGTACAGGACCTCGAGCCGCACCATGTCGCGGCGAAACTCCTGCTCGTTGAAGTATCGCTTGGCGCCGAGCCCCAGCCAGCGGAACATGAAGTTGCGGGCAAACCAGCTGGAATTAGTGGTGGCAATGGCGCTGGCGAGCACCTCGTCCAAGATGGCGTGATTCCCCCTGAAGTCGAGCTGCCGCACTACCAGCTGGCGCTGCTGGGCGGAGAGTGGAACGGCCGAAGCCAGTACCCCGACGAGGCAGACCAGCCGGAGCACGGAGTTCATCGGCGGCTGCATGCGTCGGGGTCGCAAGGCGGACGGATGGAGCTGCGGTCGGTGAGGTAAAATACCACACTCCAGAAGGAGGGTCTTACGCCCACCGGGGAACCGAGAGCCGATTGACGGCGCGCCGTAAGCCCGGTAGTTTGACCACCTTACGTCGTGGTGTCAACGTCAGTTGGGCAGCGGGGCGGCGGGGCTGCGGGGCAGTTGCCCACGGTTCAGCGCGCTCGGTGAGCTTTTTACTGCCCCCTGCCCCCCTCCCCCGCTGTCCGATTGACCACCATGCGCCCATTTCTTATCGCAACTGCTTTCGTCATCTCCGCCTGCGGCGATCAAGGGAGTGATAAGACCCTCAACTACTATTTCACTTACGACCCTCGATCACTGGATCCGGCATTGTCCACCGACGTGCCGACCGGCGAGGTCGTTGCCCAGCTGTTCGACAATCTGACGCAGTTTGATGCGGACGCCCAGCTGAAGCCTGGACTCGCCCGGAGCTGGGAGATGGATGCCGCCGGCCGGGTCTACACTTTCCGCCTTCGCCAGAACGCCTCATTCCACGACGGTCGCCCGATCAAGGCGGCGGAGGTGCGCGCCTCCCTGCTGCGCGCCCTGGCGCCGGGAAGCGCCGGCGGCCGGAGCTGGCCGCTGTACCCGATCCAGGGCGCTCGCGCCTACGCCGGCGGGTCGGCCAAGGATGTCGCCGGAATCGTGGTGCGCGATGATTCCACCCTGGTCCTGACCCTAGAGGAGCCACTCAACGTCTTTCCCAAGCTGCTGGCGATGCCGGTGGCGGCCATCGTTCCCACGCCGACGCCGCCCAACTTCGATCAGGGCCCCATCGGAAGCGGACCGTGGAAGTTCGTCTCCTGGTCGCACGACGATGCGATCGTGCTGGCCAGGAACGAGACCTACTGGGGCGGGACACCCAAATCCGACACCCTCAAGATCCGAATCATTCCCGAGCCTCTGACGCAAGCAGCCGAGTACGAAGCCGGCCAGCTGAGCGTGGTCGAAGTACCGGTGGGCGAGACCCGGCGCTGGGAGCAGACCCACGCCGACGAGCTCCAACGCCGGCCCGCGCTGCGCGACCTGTACGTTGCCATCAACACCACCCGGGGGCCGCTCAAGGACCTGCGCGTCCGCCGGGCCCTCAATCACGCGATAGATGTCCGAACCCTGCTCGGCACCGTCATGGCCGATCGCGGGGTACTCGCCGCCGGTTCCCTGCCGCCCGGTATCGTGGGTTACGACTCCAGCCGGGCTCCCTACGGCTATGACCCCGCCAGGGCGAAGCAACTACTGAGCGAGGCGGGATACCCCAACGGCTTCTCGATCAAGCTCTGGCGAACGCAACGCGCCGAGCTGGCCCGGCTGGCACAGTCCATTCAGCAGAACCTGACCGAGGTCGGCATCCGCGCGGAGATTGTGGAACGGGACGCGTCGAGCGCTCGCGCGGCGGTGCGCAACGGGGAGGCCGACCTCTTCCTCACCGACTGGTGGGCCGACTACCCCGACCCTGAGAACTTCAACTTCCCGCTGTTCCACTCAGCCAATGCGGGCAGCGGCGGGAACTACGCCTTCCTCGCGCTGCCCGCGCTCGACAGCATGCTCGTCGAGGCGCGCAGCACCACGGACTCTCTTGGCAAGGTGGCGCTGCTGCAACGCATCGACCAGCGAGTGTTCGAGCTCGCGCCGTGGATCTTCTGCTGGTTCCCGACCGACCTCTGGGCGCGACGGCCCGAGGTCCATGGCTGGAGCTACCCGGTGGTG
>JBDTTD010000002.1:0-31640 GCA_039930805.1 Gemmatimonadales bacterium
CCCGCATTGGACAGCTTCAGCGCGGGCTCTCCGGCATGCAGCTGCTGCTCCACGGTGAGCGGCGGGGCATCGCCATCCACTATACCGACAAAGAGGGATATCTCCAGGCCGTTGTGCGTGAGGCCGAAGAGATGCTTCCACTGAATCTTGAAGACCCGGCGTTCGTCGCCCTTCACCGGGAGGCGCGGGCTCGCGCGGCCGAGCTGGGCCAGAAGTCCGGTCTGCCGGATGAGGTCGTGCAGCAGGTGCTCGCCGGGGTGAACGAGGCAGGTAAGTTCGCCGACCTGGTGGCCGGCTACATCGATATCCCTCCGGCTCAGCGGCAGATGCTGCTCGAGACCCTGGGCGTCGAGGAGCGGCTCCGGCGGGTGCTGGTCCACGTGCAGCGCCAGATCGGCGTCGTGGACGCGCAGGAGGACATCAAGTCGCAGGTCCAGGAAGAGCTGGGCGAGCGGCAGCGCGAGATGTTCCTTCGCGAGCAGATGAAGACCATCCAGCGAGAGCTGGGCGAAGGGGACGAGCGGGATGATCTCCAGGAGCTGAAGGAGACCCTCGCGGCGCTCGACCTGCCGCCCGAGGCCCGGAAAGAGGTCGACCGTGAATTCGGCCGTCTCACCCGGATCGGGCGTGAGTCGATGGAGTCGCAGGTCATTCGCACCTTCCTGGAGAACGTCGCCGAGCTCCCCTGGAACGAGCGGAGCAGGGAGCATCTGGAGCTGCCTCAGGCGCAGGCCATTCTCGATGAGGACCACTACGCGCTGGGCGACGTGAAGGACCGGGTGCTCGAGTTCCTGGCCGTCCGTCAGCTCCGGTTGCAGCAGGAACAGGCGGACCGGCGCAATGAGGGAACGGCGGAACGAGGGAACGACGGAGCGGAGGACGACCCAAAGGCGGAGGAGGCAGCTGCCGGGGGGTCCACCGACGTTCCCCAGGCCACAGCCACTGTTCCCCCGCCCAATGCTCCGGTAAAGGGTAACGAGGATGATCGTATCGCCAAGGGACCCATCCTGCTGTTCGTGGGGCCCCCGGGTGTCGGCAAGACATCCGTCGCCAAGTCGATTGCCCGGGCGATGGGCCGTAAGTACGTCCGGATTTCGCTCGGCGGGGCGCGGGACGAGGCCGACATTCGTGGCCACCGCCGCACCTACGTCGGGGCCATGCCTGGCCGCATCATCCAGGGCATGAAGCAGGCAGGGACCCGGAACCCGGTCTTCCTGCTGGATGAAGTGGACAAGCTGGGTATCTCCTTTCAGGGCGACCCGGCCAGCGCGTTGCTGGAGGTACTCGATCCGGCGCAGAACGACAGCTTCGTGGACCACTACCTCGGCATGCCGTTCGACCTGAGCGAGGTGTTGTTCATCGCCACGGCCAACTTCATCCAGAACATTCCAGGCCCGTTGCTGGACCGGATGGAAGTGGTCGAGTTTGCCGGATACACCGAGCGGGAGAAGCAGGAGATTGCCCGGAAGTATCTCATCCCCCGCCAGTTCATGGAGAACGGGGTGAGCACCGAGCAGCTGACGATCACCGACGAAGCACTGTCGGAGGTCATCACCAGCTACACCCGGGAGTCGGGCGTTCGGCAGCTGGAGCGGGAGATCGGCCGGCTGGCCCGGAAGGTGGCCCGGAAGATCGCCGCCAGGGAGGTCGAGAGCATCTCGATCGACCGGGAGATGGTCGACGACCTGCTGGGACGGCCCAAGGTGCACCCCGAGAAGATGGCGCGGGAGGACGAGGCCGGCGTCGCCACGGGGATGTACTATACCCCGACCGGCGGTGATATCATGTTCGTCGAGGCTTCGACCATGCGCGGCAAGGGCGAGCTGGTCCTGACCGGGCAGCTCGGCGATGTCATGAAGGAGTCCGCCCGGGCGGCCTGGACCTATGCCCGTTCGCATGCCGCGGCGCTCCAGATCGGGGATGAGATGTTCGACCGCGATATTCACATTCACGTTCCGGCGGGAGCGATCCCGAAGGACGGCCCGTCGGCCGGCGTGACCATGGCGTCGGCGGTAGTTTCGGCCCTGTCCGGCCGGGCGGTCCGGCACGATATCGCGATGACCGGAGAGATTACCCTCCGTGGCCGGGTGCTGCCGATTGGCGGGGTGAAGGAAAAGGTTCTCGGCGCCGTCCGGGCCGGAATCTCGAAGATCATCCTGCCGAAGGAGAACGAGCCCGATCTCGAGGACCTTCCCAAGGAAGTTCGGGACAAGATCGAGGTCTTCGTGGTCCAGGAGCTGGGCGAAGTACTCGCCCTGACCCTCCGGGGGGCAACTTTCCGGGAGGGCAGGCTCCTGTTCGGCGACGAGAAGAACCCACGGGATGTGCTGCCGCTGTCCAGTGGGTTTAGACACTAGTAGGCGGGCAGCGGGACAGCGGGACAGCAGAAACAGAAGACCCTCCAGAGACAGTTCGCTGCCTTCGGAGGGTCCTTTTTCTGCCTTCAACTGCCCCGCTGTCCCGCTGCCCATTACTGTCCTGCCGCCCCGCTGCCCCGCCTCCCCGCTGCCCTCACCGCCCGATCCGCCGCATGCACCAGCTCCGCGGCTGCCATCCCGTCCCGGGGGAACACTGCCGCACCGACGTTCACCGGGAGGAGGTCCACGTCCCCTCCGGTAGTCCGCGCTGGGTGTTCCCTCAAGAGCCGATGCAGCTTGTCGGTCAGGACGGTGATCCCTGTTGCGCTGGCCCCCCGGAGCAGCATGCCGAACGCATCGCCGCCGTAGCGGCCGATCACATCACTGGCTCGTACGTTCGCTCGGAACACAGCCGCGACGTGGAGCAGGATCTCATCGCTGACGCGGGGGCCCAGCCGGTCGCCCAGCCGCTTGAAGTTCTCCAACTCAAACAGGACGAAAGCCAGCGGCTCGCCGTGGCGGCGGCTGTACTCCACCGCGTTTTCCAGTTCGGAGACCAGGGTGGCATGGTTGAGCAGCCCGGTGAGCCCGTCGCGATGAACCATCTCCCGTACCCGGCGACCCCGGGCCGCCCGGGCGATCACAGTCTGGAGCTGAAGCTCCGGGTCAGCTTCGCTGAGGAGGAAGTCATCGGCGCCGGCTCTGAGAGCCGCGATCCGGTTAGCCATGCTCTCCGGTCCGACAACGACAACAGGGAGCAGAGTGTACCGGGAATCCTGCCGCACCAGGCGAATGAGCGTGAACGGATCCGGGTCTGCCACGCGCGTATCCAGGAGCAGCAGGTCGCTGCGCTCCCGCTCCAGCCGCTCCTGCAGGCTTTGCCCCGATTGGCAGCGAACGACCTTGATGTTGGCGGCCTCCAGGGCGCTGACGATGCCGGTGGGCTGGGAGTCATCGGGCTCGACCAGGAGCACGCTGGAGGGCGGGGGGCCGATTCGCGCGAAGGTGCGGGCGTACCGGGGGAGCTTCTGCTCCACCTGCTCCGCCGGAAATACCGCATCCACGCCGGCAGCAATGGCGCGGAGCCGGTCCACTGCCCGAAGCGTCTCTATCAGGACCACAGCTCCCGGACGCCGGGCAGGATTCCGGGTCCAGGCTGAGGCGATGGCTGAAGGATCTCCCTCGCCGGCTTCCCCGCCGATCACCACGAGGTGGGGAAGCTCTGCGTGCGGGGTGGTTGCGGGGTCGTCTTGCCGAGTGCCGAAACGAACCTCGTAGCCCGCGTCCCGAAGCTCCTGAGCGATCCGATCGCGGACCGGAGTAGGCCGCATGAGTACCAGGGCACGGGGGCTCGGCCCAGCCGCCTGCGCTGTGCCGGCCTGAACTATGTGGGCGTCGGCCAGGCTGACCGCTTTCGCCAGGCGGTCCACGATCGCCGCCAGCTGCTCGGCGTCGTTAGGCGGCGGATTGCCCGACAGCCAGTGCTCGGCCTCGCGTGCAATCGAGCTGACCTCCAGAAACCCGTAGGACCCACCGGAACCGGCCAGGCGATGGAGCCTCTTCTTGAGAGAATCCGCGGCATTAGGGTGTCCGTCCCGAAACTCGGCGAGATCCGAGCGCAGCTCGTCCAGGCGCGTGGGCATGGTGCCCAGGTATTCGCGCTGCAGGTCCTGAAGCGCGGGGTCGATTGGATCGTTCATGGCGGTGCGCGAAGGCGTTGGAGAGTGAGGCGTGCCGCCGCCACCAGGGCCGGAGCGGTACTCCAGTGGCCACGTACTTCGTTCCCCTGGCGGGATCCCAGGATCGCGCTCCGATCATCAACGACCGAGATGATGGGCATCCCGGGCCAGGAGTGGCCTTCGGCAAGGATCTCGACGGTGTGGAATCCAAGGTCCACCGCTGCGGTGGAATAGAGCTCCACCGGCAAACCGGAGGAAACCGGCCGGCGCAGAGCCGGAGCCAGCAGCGGGAACGCATCAGGTGGTGCGGCGAGTGTCACGGAGCGGCTGGCCCTGGCCACATCATGAGTGATGAGCTGCAGGACGGCCCGGCCGGTTTCGATCTCGACCACGGTGGGAGTGGCCGGAACGGCGATCGTGTCCAGATCCGCGCTGAGGCGTTCCAGGGCCAGACCCTGCTCGTTCGAGATCCGGGCTATCAGGCTGGTCGGTGGCTCGGGGCGATACTGCCGGGGACGTCCGCCCTCGACCCGGGCAGCTCCCTTGGAGACCAGCCCCTCCAACGCACTATAGCAGTTGGCCCGGGCCAGGCCCGCTGCCCGGGCCAAGGCATAGCCCGTCCCGGGGCCGTTGGTGAGCAGCACCTCGTAAATGAGGCTCTCGGTCGGGGTGAAGCCGAACCTGGTGAGATCAATCCGAGGCATGGGTAGTAGTATGACAAACTACCTCCCTAGACGCAAGCCAATCAGGTGTAACTAGGGCTCCAGCCGAGCGCCTTGCCGATCAGTGCAAGCCGAAAGGTGATGTCGACCTCGCGGCCTTCTGTGGTCTTGGCGTCCACGTGAAGCGGGTAATAGTGGTGAGTGATCTTGTTGCCGGCCTTCGGCTGCGAGCGAAGGTTCCTCGGCCGCCAGATGCCGGCCTCGTCCAGGTCCTTGAGGAGCCTAGCCAGCACCTTGGTGGCCACCGGCGCCCACTCCAATGCCCCCATCCTGGCCAACAGCTCTATGTAGTGCAACGCCAAGGGGATGTCCTTGGGCACGCCCTTGCTATCTGCCTCGATCGGATCGCCCAGGATCAGGTGCTGCGGCTTCACGGTCTTCTTGCCCACCTGGATGACGAACGCCTTCTTGGGCGCGGGCTGGGCGAGGTAGTGCCCCAGCCTCTCGGTGAAGCCGGCCCGCTCCCTTTGGAGGTTCGGCATCGAGGCCAGCATCGCGACCGAGTACCAGCTTGGCGGGTGGGCCTCGGGGTGCAGCACGATCTGCTGGCCGGACTTGAGGAAAGGCTTCTCGGCGAGAGGGCTGCGGAGGAACTGAGAGATGGCGCTGGCGATCTTATGCCCGGAGCCGCGAAGCCGGGGGTCCTCGGCGTGCCCTGCTTCCGCCAGTGCAGCGGAGGCGGCCTCGCGCATGATTCCTCGCGCCCATGCTTCCGCCTCTGGATCGGCCTTGACCGCCTTCTGGAACTCGAAGAGAAGCGACGGGTCCTCGTCCCGAGAGAGGAGGCGGAACAGGACCCGGTCCGCCAGCTTGAACGGCCGGCCCGTTCGGGGCCACTCCAGCTGCAGCAACCGCCGATACTGGGGGATGGTCCCCACATCCTTGACCCCCTGTGCGGAGGCCGCCAGGCCGAGGAGGTTTCCACCCCAGATGCCGTTGTCCTTCTGCTTTTTTGCCACCGCCAAGGCGGGCTTCGATTCCGTGACGGCCAAATGGGCCGCCTCGATAACCTCTGGGGCGGCATAGGCCTCGGGAGCCAATTCGCGATACGTCCGGTATCGGATAGAGGCGCCGCCGTTTTCCAGCAGCCAGGTGAGCGGGATCCGGTGCTCCGAGGGAAGTTCCAGAATCGCTCCAGGAGGGACGGTTGGCAGGCCGAGCGGCGGCAAAGATACTTGAAGGCGGGAAAGACGGGAAGGACGACCTTCCCGTCATTCCCGACCTATCCGCCGCTCCCCTGCCTCCCGGAACTCGGAGGCCTGGTTCCACACCGGCTGTGTCGGAGTGTTGGCCACTGCCACCGCTGTACGCACGATGACGCGAAGCTGTTGCACGGCACCACCATAGGTGAACGATGGGAGGACCTCATCGCTGGGCTGGTGATACCGCTTTGCCACGTACTCGTCGCTTTTCTTCTGACCGTAATCCGCTGGCTGGTTGAGATACGACTCGCCATTCTCCATCGACGTTCCCGGTATCCCGGCGCGGGCAAAGGGGAAGTGGTCAGACCGGAAATAGGAGCCCTTCAGCAAGGCATCGTGGTTGACGCTAACCCTGAGTCCTTCGGCAGCCGCGGCCTTCTGGAACACCTGTCCGAGCGACGACTGGTCGAGACCCAGGGCCGACACATCCCTGGTTCGTCCGTAGAGATTCATCACGTCAAGATTGAGAATGGCGGCAATCCGGCTGAGCGGTATGGTCGGCTTGACCACGAATGCCTGGGACCCGAGCAGCCCCGACTCCTCGGCGGTGAATCCGACAAAGACGATAGAGCGTCCGGTGCGGACTCCCGATCGGGCGAACGCCTCCGCCGCAGCCAGCACGGCGGCAGTGCCGGAAGCGTTGTCCTCAGCTCCATTGTAGATCGAGTCGCCATCTACTGGTGTTGCGATCCCGAAGTGATCGTAGTGCCCCCCGATCATCACCACCTCGTTGGACCGCGGTCCGTGTCCGGGGTACCTTGCCAGCACATTGCTGGTGGCGGATCGCTGGATCTCGCTGCGCACGGTGGCGTCGAGACTCATGCCCAGCGGGACCGCCCGGAATCCAGGACGCGCAGCCCGGTCCATCAGAGCAGAAAGGTCCTGGCCCCCTGCCTTGAACAGACGGCCGGCTGCATCCTGGGTCAGCCACCCCGCCGCCAGGAGTGAGCTGGGTGGCTCCTCGATTCGGACCTGGGGTCCGGTCCAGCTGGACTGAACAGTGGTCCACGGGTAAGTCGCGCTCTCGGTGGTGTGCACCAGCAGAATACCGGCGGCGCCCTGGCGGCGCGCTTCTTCGATCTTGTAGGTCCAACGGCCGTAGTACGTCAGGATGGGGCCCCGAAAGATGGTCGAGTCCCGGAGGCCGGGATCGTTCACCAGGGCGACCACGATCTTGTTCTTTACGTCGGCGCCCTCGTAATCGTTCCAGTTGTTCTCCGGCGCAACGATCCCATACCCCACGAACACCAGGTCGCCGGTGGCAGTGACCAAGGGGTCGTTGCGCATCGACCAGAGCACATAATCGTCCCGAAAGGTCAGCGGGACGGGGGTCGGGCCGACGACCTTCATTGCCGGGTGCGGTGTCAACGTGATGATGGCCACGCGGTGATAGTAGGTGCCGCTGTCACCGGCAGGCTTGAGGCCCATGCGCTGGAACTGCGCCGCGATGTACCGCGCGGCGAGCTCGCCTCCCCGCGTCCCGGGTCGCCGGCCTTCCAGCGCGTCATCCGCGAGAAATTCAAGATGGGCGCGAATGCTGTTCGAATCCACGGCGTCTGCCACCCGGGTGGACGAGTTGGCGGGCGCCTGGGCCTGGGCGATGGCGGCGGTACCCGAGGCAAGGCAGGACAGGAGGAAGGGCCGGATGCGCATCAATGAATCCTGGATGAGGTCAAACCAGAGACGAAGGACAGAGTCGGGCCAGCACGCATTCGCCGCACCGGGGCCGTCGGGCGATGCAGATCTGGCGGCCGTGGAAGATGAGGAGGTGGGACAGAATGCCCCAGTCCTCCCTGGGGTATAGCCGCATCAGATCCTCCTCGATCTTGACGGGATCGGTCTCGCGTGTCAGTCCCAGCAGGCCGCTGAGGCGGGTGACGTGGGTATCAACCGTAACCCCCTCGTTGGTCCCGTACGCGTTGCTGAGCACGACATTGGCGGTCTTCCGCCCGACGCCGGGCAACTGGCGAAGCTCCTCCATGGTGCGCGGCACTTCGCCGCCGTGGTCGGCCACGACAGCCTGGGCCATCCCGATGAGACTTTTGGTCTTGTTTCGGAAGAAGCCGGTCGACTTGATGATCTCTTCGACATCGGCGGGCTCAGCCCGTGCCAGCTCGAACGGAGTGGGGTAACGGGCAAAGAGCACCGGCGCGACCATGTTGACCCTCGCATCGGTGCATTGGGCCGAGAGGATCGTTGCGCAGAGAAGCTCGTAGGCGTTCCTGTGCTCGAGGGCGCAACGGGCGTCGGGGTAGGTTCCCTTGAGGAGGGAGAGGATTTCAGGGGCGGGCGGACGGGCGGAACGGCGGTACGGCGGTAAGGCGGCACGAGCTCGCTTGGCCTTCATCGCTTGCTTGACAGCCGTTTTTTTCACCGTAGCGGACTCCTTCGCCGACTTTCGAGGATTGGCCGCTGCCCTCTTACCGCCGTTCCGCCGTACCGCCGTACCGCCCTTCCTCACTGCCGTCTCCTCTGCGCGAAACCCAGGAACTCGTCGACTGGCCGGGCGTTCAGGACGTACTCCCGGCTGAGCCAGGCTTTCCGGGCCATACCTACGCCGTAATCCACGTACCCGAGTCCTGCCACACTGTGCGCATCGGCGCCGATCGAGATAACGACACCGGCGTCCCGAGCCCGCCTGGCCAGACGCCAATCCAGGTCGAGCCGGTGCGGATCGGCGTTGATCTCCAGGGCCACGCCGGTCGCCGCCGCCTTCGCGATCACCGCGTCGAGATCGATCGGATAGGGGTCCCGGGAGAGGAGCAGCCGACCGGTCGGATGGCCGATGATGGTGAGATAGGGGTTATCCATGGCCGCGAGCATCCGGGCGGTCATCTCACTCACACCCATGTTGAACCGGCTATGGATGGAGGCGATGACGAAGTCGAGCCCTTCCAATACCCGGTCCTCGTAATCGACCCGTCCATCCTGCAGGATGTCGGCTTCGATTCCCTTCAAGACCCGGAACCCGCTGAGCCGGCTGTTGACCTCGTCGATCTCCTCCGCCTGACGGGCCAGGTCGTCCACGCTGAGTCCGCCGGCATAGGCGGCAGCCTGGCTGTGGTCGGTCACGCCCAGATATTCGTAACCGGCCGCCTGACAGGCGAGTGCCAATTGTTCCACCGTGTTCGAGCCATCGGAATAGCTGGTGTGGCAGTGCAGAAATCCCTTGAGCTCTCCCTGCTCGAGAAGCTCGGGGAGCTCCTGCTTCCGGGCGGCTGCAACCTCACCCATTCCCTCGCGAAGCTCGGGCGGGATGAAGCTCAATCCCAGCGCACTGTAGAACGTCGTTTCGTCGGGCGTGGCCACGAACTCACTGCCTCGCCAGAGTGCGGCGCCGTTCAACCCGAACCCTTTCGACCGGGCGTGCTCGGCCAGCTCCCTGAGATGCGCCTCGCTGCCGGTGGCCTGAACCAATACCGTTCCCGCATTGACCGGCGTGGTAGCCACGATCTGCGCGCTTGACCCACCGGCGAAACGCAGCGTGAGGCGACGCTCATCCTGGCCGGCATATTCCTGCACCCCGGGGAGCTGACTCAGTCGTTTGAACAGATCGGCCGGGGAGGCCTCGGCTACCAGCACGAGGACAAGGTCCTTGACCACCTCGGCGCGCCGGCGCACGTCACCGGCTACTATCGCGCTCCTGACGCCCGGCAGGCGTTCCAGCGCGGCACGAAGCCCCTCCGCTTCATCGGCGGCATGGTGCAGGAGCCTGAAGGAGCTGGCCTGGCGGAGGAAGGCGATCGCCTTGAGGATGTTTTCCGAGGTGCGGGGGCCGAACCGCGGCAGCCTGGCCAGGCGACCGTCGTGCGCGGCCGCCTCCAGCTCCGGCAGGGAGTCGATGCCGAGCACCTCGTGGATCTGGCGGATCTTGGCCACGCCGAGGCCGGAGATCTGCAGCATCTCGACCAGTCCGGGTGGGATCTGCTGCCGCAGATCTTCCAGCATGCTGGCGCGGCCGGTCTCGACCAGCTCATTAACGATCTGGAGGGTCGCCGGGCCCACGCCCTTGGCTGCGGCCAAAGTGCCGTCTTCCAGCGACTGCCGAAGGTCACCCGGAAAGCCCACCAGCGCCCGCGCCGCGGTCCGGAAAGCCCGAATCCGAAAGGGGTTCTCGCTTTTCAGCTCGAGGAAGGCAGCGATCTGCTCCAACACCTGCGCCACCGCCTTCTTGTCCATGAAATCCTTTACGCTCTCCATGCGCGTCAGGAGCTGGAAGCTGGGAGCTTGGAGCTGGAAGCTGGAAGCTGGGTGCTCCCAGCTCCCAGCTCAATACGCCAGCCGAGGTCGAGCAGTTCCTCCTCCCCGGCGATCGAGAAGAGGCCGGCCGCCTTGCCACCGGTCAGGGTCGGAGAGAAGAGCTCGGTCCCGTCGGCGCGCACCAGCGCCAAAGGCCTCGGTCCCGTCGCTTCCACTACGCTGAACCCTTCGCGCTCGGGATGCATGCCGAAAATGCCGAGTACCCTGAGTGCCGCGCCGTCCGAAATCGGATGAACGAAAAAGCCATCCAGAGGCTCCGGGGGTTGACCGGGAATGACTTGGGCCCAGATACGGTGCGGCGGCAGCTGCGCGTAGTGGGCGGATGGGCTCTCTGCCTTGTCGGCCTCGGGGACGCCCAGGAGCAGAGCTGCCAGGTGCTCCGGGCCTACCTCGATCACCCGCTCCCTGGCCTCCCAGTGGAGGTACGCATGGTGGACCAGGGCGGCGAGCTGATCGATCCCCTCCCCCAGCCCCTCATCCGGACGCAGCTCCCGCACCAGCGTCACCACATCTCGCAGCATCAGGAAGCGGTCGCGGTCGCGGTGGTCGTGCCCGGCCTCCAACAGCGCCTGTCTGATCTTCGGGAAGACTTCCTGCGCGGATGGGCCGAAGACGAGCTCGAAGGGGGTGGGGCGATGCATCCCGGAAATCTAGCTGGAGGGGGGAGTCAGGAGTCCCGACCAGGTAGGAATCCATCCAGCAGTCGCACAAACTCATCGAAGGCCTCCACGTACGGCACGTGGCCGCAGCTGGGGAGCCGGTGGAACTCGGCTTGGAGCAGCGCCGCCACCTCGCGGGCAGATTCGACCGGGATCGGATCGCTGCTGCCGTGGAGCACCACTGCCGGGATGGCGAGATGGGGCAGGGCCGGCCGGAGATCGTAGTCCGCCAGGCTGTTCCAGACCTCCTGCTGGGTGCGCCCCGTGACCCGGAAGGGCGTGAGGTCGTGCGCTCGAGCGGGGTCATGGAAGTAGGGCGCCACCGAGAGCTCGAACAGCCTCCGGGCGTAGGCTTCCGGGTCGCGCTCGCGCAGTCCACTCTCACGCAGCGCGGCGCGCTCTCGCTGCAGCGCGGGCGCGAGGTTCCGTTCGGCGAAGCGCCGCTCGAACTCCACTCGGGCCTCCCGCCAGGCAGGAGCCGGGGAAACCAGCGCCAGTCTCGCGACCCGGTCGGGAAATTCCACGGCATAAAGCAGCGCAAGCAGGCCGCCCCAGGAGTAGCCTGCCAAGGTCAGCTGCTCCAGGCCCCACACCTGCCGGAGTGCCTCGAGGTCGGCCACCTGCTCTCTCCAGCCGACCGGAGTTTCCCGCGACACCGGGGACTGTCCTCCACCCCGCTGGTCGTAGTAGATCAGCTCTCGTCCGCGGGCGAGCGCGTCGAAGCCGGGAAGCAGGTAGTCGTGGTGGGCGCCGGGTCCGCCGTGAAGGACAACAGTTGGGGGGCCGTTACCGATCCGGCGTTCGAAGATGTTGACCCCACGCACTTGCCGGGTACTGGTCTCAGGAGGCATCAACGGTGACCTACAACCCCACCCCGCGCCGGGTACTTTGTTGCCCCACCCCACGTAGGAAGCGCACCGAGTGGGGCGGCCTAAAGGAGAATGCCAAGCGCATCCGCCACCTGCTTGACAGCTCCTTCTTCTTCGGCTGTGAACGGGTCGGGCACGTCGCTGTCGATGTCGATCTGGCCGAGTATCGTCACGCCGCGCCGGATGAGCACTACGAGCTCGGAGCGGGTCCAGGTGTTGCACGCGAGGTAGTTCCCCGCCGCGGTCACGTCTGGCACGTTCTGGTCGAGGCCGCTGGCTACCGCGGTACCGCAGACGCCCGTCCCTACCGGAATCCGGGTGTGCTCGGTCTCTCGCCCGGCGTATGCCTCCAGCAGCAGCTCGTTGCCGTGCAGCATGTAGAGGTAGACCGAGGTGTAGGGCGGGCCGGCGGCGCGGATCTTCTCCGCTGCGGTGCGGAGCAGCTCTTCCCGGGTCACACTGCGGGCGAACGCTCCCCGCAATGCCGCCACCACCCTGCCGCCGTCAAGCACGGGCATGGTTATCAGCCCCCCCGGATGCCAAGCGTCGCCTGGAGAGTGGTGACCCGGGCGCCACGCCGCACCAGGATCTCCACTACCTCGCCGGGTTTGTGGCTTCGGAGGGCGTCCGTCATGGCCTGGAGGTCAGGCGTCTCGGTGCTACCGATGCGGGTGATAATGTCGTCACCTCGGAGTCCCGCCTTTTCGGCCGGACTTCCCGCCCGGACTCCCACCAGACGCACGCCACCAGGGGCCCCGGTCATATCGGGCACGGTGCCGAGGTATGCGCCATAGCCAGGAGTACCGAATGGCTGTGGGTCCACCTGGCTTGTGGCGGGGGCGGTGAGCTCCAGAAAGGTCAGCGGCTTCGTACGATTGGCCAGAGCCGTCACCAGGCCCAGGGTAAAGTCGGCGACTCGCTTCAGGCCATCGTAGTTCACCTTCTGCCAGTCGTCAGTGGTGCGATGGTAGTCCTCGTGCAGGTCGGTAAAGAGATGAAGGACAGGCCGCTTGGCCACATAGAACGACGAGTGATCGCTGGGGCCGTAGCCATCACCCTGCGCCTTCATATCGAAACCGGCGTACCAGTTCAGCGAGTCGAGCAGGGCTGGGAACTCCTTGGCGCTGCGCGCACCGTACACGATGAGACGGCCGTTCCGGAGGCGCCCTACCATGTCGAGGTTGACCATGGCCAGCGTGCCTGCCAGGGGGTAGATCGGCTGCTTCACGTAGTAGGCCGAGCCCAGCAGTCCGAGCTCCTCCCCGCTGAAGGCGATGAACACCACGGTACGGGCCGGCGGCGACCCTGCCAAGCGGGCCGCCACCTGGATCAGCGCCGCCGCTCCCGAGGCGTTGTCATCGGCGCCGTTGTGCACCAGGCCGGTGCTGTCGGGGTCCAGGCTGCCGAAGCCGCCCAGTCCCAGATGGTCGTAGTGGGCGCCGAGGATGACCGTCTGGTTACGAAGTACCGGGTCCCGGCCCGGTAGAATGCCGACCACGTTCTTGCCTACCAGCGGGCCGATTTGTCCGGACTTGGCGGCAGGCGCTTCTCGGCCCACGGTGAATGACTGGAACCATCCTCCGGCGGCCGGCTGAAGCCCGACCTGAGAGAATCTTCGGGCCAGGTAGGCGGCAGCCGAATCCGCTCCGCGAGAGCCGGTCATCCGGCCCTGGAGCCGGTCGTCGCTCAGGAATCTGATGTCATCGAGCAGGCGGGGAGGTTCAGGACGCTGGGCCTGGAGTGAGTCCGCGAGGGACGCGACGCCCAGCAAGGTGCCGAGCAGAACGGTACGCCACATGAGAAGGCGAAATATAGGTCGCGCCCGCTATCGCGGCACGAAGCTGGTGTCGGGATTCAGTTTTCGGGCGAAGGCCGCCAGCAGCCGCGCGGTTCGATCCAGGTCTTCGAGCGCCACCATCTCGTTGGGGCTGTGCATGTATCGGTTCGGAATGGAGACCAGGGCGGTGGCCACTCCCCGGTGGGCGTTGAAGATCGCCTCGGCATCGGTGTGGGTATCCCGCGAAGCGGCCTCGATAGTGTAGGGGATTTTCTCCGCTTCGGCCGCTTCTACCAGCATCTCGAAGACCAGCTCGCTCACCGACGCGCCCCGCGCGAGGACCGGCCCGCCGCCCAGGCGATAGTCCCCATGCTTTCGCTTCTCGATACCTGGATAGTCGGTTGCGTGGGTCACGTCGATGACGATCGCCAGGTCGGGCTCCAGCCGGTGGGCCGACGAGCGCGCCCCACCGCCGGTGGCGGCGATCTCCTCTCGCGTCGTGGCCACCGCGGTCACCGAAGCGCGGGGCGGCTTTGCGGCCAGCAGGCGAAGTGTTTCCAGTACGACGAAAGCGCCGATCCGGTTGTCGATGCAGCGGCTGACCAGGCGTCCGTTGGGAAACTCGAGGACACCGGCGGCCAGGACCCCCGGGTCGCCGATCCGGACACGTGACTCGGCCTCGGCGCGATTCCTGGCACCGAGGTCGATCCAGAGGTCCTCCACCTTGGAGACCTTCTCGCGGTCGTCTTTCTCCATGAGGTGGATGGCTCGCTTGCCGACCACACCGGTGACCTGGCCTGCGCGCCCGAGGAGAATCACCCGCTGACCCACGAACACCTGGTGGTCCCAGCCACCGATGGTATCGAAGCTGAGGTAGCCCTCGTCATCGATATGGGTCACCATGATCCCGATCTCGTCGATGTGTCCCGCCAGCATGAGTCGGGGACGGCCTTCGGGGTTCAAGGTAGCGAACGAGTTGCCGCCCACATCGGCGTGGACCGAGTCGACCAGCTTCTCGGCTTCAGCCCTCCAGATCCGGGCAGGAGCGGACTCGAAGGAGGAGGGACCCGGCGTGTCGAGCAGGGACTTCAGGAATGCAAGCGAGTCAGGCGTCACGTGGCGGACCGATCCAGTTGCAGCTCCAGGAAAAGTGTTCCCTCGACGGTAATGGCACAGTACGGCGGGATCTCACGGAAGCCAAGCTGACGGTATAATGCTATGGCGGCGCCCAGGGTGGGTAGCGTATCGAGCCGCATGCGGCCATAGCCCGCAACTCTCGCTTCCTGGGCGAGCGCTTCAACCAGCATTCGCCCCAGACCGCGACCGCGGAAGGCATCGCGGATGTACAGCCGCTTCATCTCGCATATTCCCGCCTCCAGCCGGCGGAGGGCGACGCATCCGGCCACCTCGCTGCCATCCCTCGCCAGCAGGAGCCGCCCATCGGGAGGGGCGTAGCGGCCGGGCAGGGTCGCCAGCTCCTGTTCGAATTCTTGAAAGCAGCCGTCGGCTCCCAGCGACGCGGCATACTCCTCGAACAGCAAGCGTACGGTCGCAATGTCTGGGGCACTGCCGGCCGTGGCGATCGTCAAGCCGGTTGCGGCTGCCATCGCTCAACCGGGATAGAGGATCGCGCCGTCAGAGCCGAGTGGATTTGCTCGGCCCCGTCCGTAGCCGCCCGCATCCTACCGCTCGGCCAGCCGGCTGGGACGATAGTTCACGAACAGCAGCAGCCCGGTAAACGGCGCGATCAGGGTTCTGAAGTCATGGGTGAGCAGGTATGCCACGGTGCCGAGCAGCGCGGGGGCCTCGACCAGGGCCCAGATTCCGATCGCCCGCCCGAGATTCGCCTTCCACCACTGGTCCTGAGAAACACCAGAGCCGGGAGGGGTCAGCCGTGCGGCAGTGTACATGGCCCCACCGAAAAGCACGGCACTCACCACGAAGAGCCCCAGGTAGAGCACCCGCCGGTCAGGTAGGGCCGACACCGGCAGCGAGATGTCGGTTGCCACGTACCACGCGGTGGCCATGAACAACATCACCCCCAGCACCAGCGCTGCGTGGATGATGCGGGCGCTGATGGCGGGTGACACTGGAGCCGTAGGCGGCATCCTATCTCCGGGCGACGCGGTACAGCACGGTCCCCAGTATCGCGAACATCACGACGGCAGCAAGATCGCTGGTGGCAAAACCGCCCACGAGTCGCTCGAGTCCCACGGCGTGGGCGAGGTATTCCGCGGCCGGCACCTGTGCCGCCTCGGCCTTCGCAACCAGGGCCGCCGCTATTCCGGCGATCACCACTCCCGCAATGGCGCCGCCCGCGATCAGCCCGCTGGCGAAGAGCACTCCAGGGCCGGACTCCACCTCGGCTATGGACCGGGAGCCGCTCCGCATCTGCCGCTCGACCAGCCAGCGCACTGCCCCTCCGATGAACATCGGGGCCGAGGTCGAGATCGGGAGATAGACCCCGACGGCGATGGGCAGCGACTGAAGCCCCATAAGCTCGATGGCGAAGGTGAGGAAGACCCCGATCAGAACCAGACCCCAGGGTAGTCTCTGAGTGAGGATGCCGTCCGTCACCAGGGCCATGATGGTGGCCTTGGGCGAATCCAGCTTGGTGACCGGCTTGCCGTTGATCTCCCGGACCCGGCCGCCGATGCCGGGATCTACCAGATACGCCACCTCGCGGGTTGACGGGTCGAGGAGGTATTTACCAGGCTGAACCCCATCGGTCGGCAGGTTGACGCGGACCACGTCCCATTCCCGGCCCTCGTGCTTCATTTTTTCTCCCAGACTCGTGACCGATCTGTCGGCGGAGCCGGGAGCCGCTGCCTGGAGGGTCACTCCGGGATGCCGCTCGGGAATGACGTTGGTGTAGGTGGTATTGAGCAGGGAGATAGTCCATCCGATCGCCAAAGCCGAGGTCATGGCTCCAACCATGATCGCGATCTGCTGGCGCTTGGGTGTCGACCCCACCAGGAACCCGGTCTTGAGGTCCTGGCTGGTAGTGCCCGCCAGGGCGGCGGAGACCGCGATTACAGCCGCGATCGAAATGGCCGCTACTCGATGGTCGACCCCGGTCCAACCGATAAAGAGAAAGATCGTGGCGGTCCCGATGAGCGCGGCGATCGTCATACCCGAGATCGGGTTGGCGCTCACTCCGATCTCGCCGGTGATCCGGGAGGAAACCACCACGAAGAAGAAGCCGAAGATGATGATGAGGACGGCGCCCAGGAGGTTGACCCCGACTTGAGGGAGAAGCGTGAGGATCAGGGCCAGGGCGATCGAGCCCGCGATCGTCACCCATATAGGCAGGTCGATATCAGTCCTGAGCCGGCTGCCGAGCTCACCCGCGCTCCGTTGGAAGTCCTGAAACCCTGACCGGAAGGCCCCAACTATGGTCGGCAGTGCCCGGATCAGCGCGATGATCCCCGCCGAGGCCACCGCCCCCGCGCCGATGTAGTAGATGAACTCCGCTCGAACTTCGCTCGGGCTCATGTCACGAATCAGCTTGGTCTCGGCGAAGATGGGCTGGGTCAGCCCCGAGCCGAAAAGCTTGATGGTGGGGATCAGCACCAGATAGGCCAGCGAGCCGCCGGCGAACAGATAGCCCGCAATCCGGGGCCCGATGATATAGCCGACGCCCATCAGCTCGGGCGAGACCTCGGCCGAAATCGAGGCGCCCTTGTAGAACTCGGAGACCTTTCCCGGGTACTCTTTCCAGACCCGGAGCCCCGCCATCAGGAACTTGTACACGAAGGCCAGGCCGAACGCCTGGAAGAGCAGCCGGGCCTGGAGCCCGCCCTTGTCGCCGGCGATCAGGACTTCGGCGCAGGCGGTGCCCTCGGGGTAGGTGAGCTTGCCATGCTCCTTCACGATCAGCGCCCGCCGGAGCGGGATCATCATCAGAATGCCCAGCAACCCGCCGATCACCGCGATCACCGCCACCTTGCTGACCGTGAGGTCGTAACCCATCAGCAGAATGGCCGGCAGGGTGAAGACGACTCCGGCCGCGATGGACTCACCCGCCGACCCCGTGGTCTGGACGATGTTGTTTTCCAGGATCGTCGACTTGCCCAGGGTGCGGAAGAACGCCACCGCGAGGACCGCGATCGGTATCGACGCGGAGACGGTGAGGCCGATCTTCAGCGCCAGGTACACACTCGAGGCGGCGAAGATCACGCCCAGGATCGCGCCCAGCACCACCGCCCGGATGGTGAGCTCGGCTGGAGACTGGGTTGGGGGGACGTAGGGCTGAAAAGCCGGGGCTGACGGCGGAGAGGGGGGCGTCGTAGTCGCCATGCCAAGCCTTGTTGTCGTGGGGAAGGCTGCGGGGAACGGTTGAAAGTAGGGGTCAGCCGGGTGGACGTCCAGCCGATGGCGCGAAGTCGCGGACTGCCCGCCTCCCAGGACCATTGGAGCAGCACGGATTTGTCCGATCCGGCAATCTGGCTCCGTTCGGTGACGGGCACCGGCCGGAGACCCTAAGGACAACCCTGAGCGCGGTCGTCTTGCGGTGCAAGGTCTTGCACGATGTCGGCCACGCCGAGGAATAATTCTGGCTTGACTGGGAGGAAGTCCGAGGCCACCTTCCGAAACCAGAACCGCACGATACGCCGCTTCGACCCACGCATGTGAGCGCGTGCCCTCGGGACATTTCGTGCCGCGAAGCCTAACTCTTCCCTCCGAACCAGGCTCGCCCGGTCGGTGGCTTTGCTCGACCCATCTCGTCCTTTTACTTTAAGGAAGACGTCATGACTCGCCGACTTATTATCGGTTTGGCTGCGGTCCTCGCGGTCGGGGCCTGCAGTGATCAGAATCCAACCGGGAACCTTCCAGGCTCCGAGCTCGCCTCCACCTCCGGCAACATTGGCATCAACGTCATTCTGAAGGCGCCCGCAACGGCCGCCAATCGCACCGAGCTGGCCAAGTACAGCACGCTGCTGGATGAGATCGCGGAGCTCAACGCCATCCGGGTGCGGGCCAAGGCAGACCAACTGCCGGCCATTCAGGCGCTGCCCTTCGTCAAGGCGGCGAGCCCGGATGCGGTGCGCGATGCTCGGCCGATCGATGCTGTCAGCGTCAGTGACTTTGCCAATGGGATCAGCACCTGGGACCAGGATGCCGTCAACGTCACCAACTTCGGCGCGGGGCGGACCATCGGCTTCGATGGCACGGGCGTTTACGTCGCGATTCTCGACACCGGGCTCCTCCCCACCTGGCGGCAGTACTTTCCTCAGGAGCGCATCGCGATACAGTTTGCAAAGTCCTTCGGCGGGGGCGGTCAGGACCAGGGCAACGTGTCCGAGCAGCCGAACAAGTGGGAGCAGGACGTCAATTCCCATGGGACTCACGTGACGAGCACGGTCCTGGGCTTCCAGATAGCCCCGACATTTCGGGTCAATGGGACAGCTCCGCTGGCCACGATCATTCCGGTCAAGGTGCTGAACCAGAACGGCTCGGGCTGGTCTTCGGTCATCGCGCGCGGAATCCTGTACATCAGGGATTTGAAGCTGGGCGCCCTCGCCAATACACCGGTGGTCATCAACATGAGCCTCGGCGGACCGTCGCTCGACGCCTTGGAGCAGGCCGCCATCGACGCCGCGGTTCAAGCCGGCGTGGTCATCGTGGCCTCGGCGGGGAATTCCGGCCCCACCGGTGCCATGGGCTTCCCTGGGGCATATCAGCCGGTCATCTCGGTCGCCTCAGCCGGCTACGTCAGAGAGTGGGAGGGGAGCAATTCATGGTGGCGCAACTCCGTGTCCAACACGGCGGATCCGACCGACCCCGCTCAGTACTACATCAGTGAGTTCTCGTCGCTGCGCACCGGCACTCAGGATCTGGACGTGGCCGCTCCGGGCTCATGGGTCGTCGGCCCGTATCAACTCAATCAAAGCAACAGGACCAGCTTCTTTTTCCTGGGTGGCACGTCAATGGCCTCGCCGCACGTGGCCGGCATTGTCGCCTTGATGCTCCAAAAGAATCCCACCCTGGGCGTGGCGCCATCGGCTCGAGCTGCCGAGGCCGAGCAGATCCTGACCAGCAGCGCCACCCCGATCCCCTATATCGGGCAGACGGTTCGGCCGAGACCGGGAGCTTCTCCCCAGGCTATCACCAGCTGGACCACCGACCGCAGTGGCAGTGGGCTCGCCACGGCGGATGAGGCCCTCGCTGCTACCCCCTGATTTCCGATCTTTAGCGAGTTCCTAAAAGCAGGCCCGCCGAGTGGCGGGCCTGCTTTAGTTCTGCTAATGTCTGTAGTGCCCACGGGGGCTTGCGGCTCGAGCCTGTGGCCTAAAGCACGCCGCCTCTCTGAAGGGAGTATCCAATGCTCTGGACCATTGTCGTCATGCTCCTGGCACTCTGGCTTCTCGGTATCGTCTCGGCATATACCTTCGGCGGGTTCATCAACGTGCTGCTGGTGGCCGCGGTTGGCGTCGTCCTCCTGCGGGCCATGCAGGGTGGTCATCCCGTATGACGGTACCGAACGGCTGACGGCTCGACACAAGGAAACGGCCCAGCGAATCGCTGGGCCGTTTCTCTTGTGATCGGAGGAGGGAACCTACTCCGCTACCGTCGAGTCCATCGCGGTGGAATCCAGTACCGCCGCTCCCTGGGGCCACCAGGCTGGAGTCGCCGTCTCGTCGCTGCCCAGCTGGGGCGGCTCCGCCAGTAGAGTGTCGGCTGGAATGACGACTCCGTTGGCTCCCAGGAGGCGGAACAGGTTCCATTGCGCCGCTCGAGCGGCGCCCGGCCGGGAGCCATTATACATGAGCGACACCACCAGGGTGCCCTCCGGCCGGCCGAGGTAGCCGACCAGGGTCGAGACCTCGCTCAAGGTCCCCGTCTTGGCGCGGACGACGCCTTCGCCCGGAAAGCCACTGTTCAGTTTTCTCAGGGTTCCAGTGCCGTTGGCGGGCAGGAGCTGGGGAAAGTTCTGGCCCGCCGCGGTGGCCGGGAACTTCACCAGGTAGGACACGAAGGCCGATGGGCTGACACGATCCTGGTAGGAGAGACCGCTGCCGTCCACCAGGTAGACGCCGGCTTCCTGCCCAATGACCTCCTGGACGTGCGCGGTCAGATGAGCCGGCCCCAGGGTCGGGCCGCCGGCCCATTGCAGCAGCAGCTCGGCGCCGAGGTTGAGGCTCCTGCGGTTGATCTCGCTGGCGAGTGAATCCAACGGCGGCGAGGCCACCTCCGCGAGCACCTTGACCGAGGCATCCAGGGGAGTCAGCACCTTGCCGGACCGATCCCAGACGATGCCGACTCTACGGAGCGCGCTGGCCCACACCGCTCCCAGCACCGCCTTGGGGTCGCTGGTGACGGTGGTGAGCCTGCGCGGCGCAGCCCGCACCCCGATCGATCCAGTTACGACCCAGCCTCCTCCCCGCCGAGGACTCAGTTTGAGCCGCGACCGGCGGCCGCTTCCCGTGGTGGCCGTTACGGAGACCAGCGTGCCGATCCCGTTCGGCGCCGTCTCGATCAGCTTGGCCGGGGCTCCAACTCGGGGGCCCGCTTTTACTGTCAGCCAGACCACATTCTCATGAACAGTGAGCGGCCCTACCAGCGGAGCGAACAGGCGTCCGGCGTGTTTTCGCGACCACACCTCCGGATATACGGCATCGGCGGGACCATTGGCGCTTTGAACCTTGAGCGGACCCGACAAACGCTTTACTCCGGAGCCCGCGAGCTGGAAAGCAAGGTCATACAAGGTGGGTCCGGATCCCTCTGCGCGCTCGAGTGAGGGGTCTCCGTTCAGCTCGAGGGCCCAGTTGCCCAGCCAGTCTCCCCGTGCCGGGTCGATCACGCCGGCGCCCACCACCCGCGTGGCTCGTCGGGCGGTGCCGCCCAGGACGCTGCGGGCATAACCGGTCGTGAACAGCTTGACCGCCGAAGCCGGCATGAGCCACTGATCCGGATTCATGCTCCAGATCATCTTGCCCGACTGGTCGGCTACGGCGATCCCCCACTGGCCTGGTGCGCTCAGGGCAGTCGACGCGTACCACTCTGCTACCCGGGAGCTGACCCAACCTTCATCCCCCTGGGCATTCAGGGCCGAGGTCGGCGCCAGGAGAGCAATCCCCAGCGCAAGCTTCAAACGATGTGAACCAGTCAAAAATGACACTGACCATCCGGGGCTTGAACGTGAGTCATTGGGCCGCATGTGTTGCGGCTCGACGCCGAAACTGTGCCGAATTAACGCGCATGAAGAGGCGGAATCTACCCGTGCTCCCTGATCCTTGGTCAAGACCCGCAACTGACTGTCAAACCAGCAATTCCCGGGCCCGCCTCGGAGCGGGCGATTGAAGCAATGGGGATATGGCTGCCTGTCCGCAAAGATGACGGTTGGGGAGTGACCCAAATCACAGAATGAGGCCCCCGCTGCGGGTATTCTTTTGGCCGGGCGCACGGCTAGGATGTCTTGGCCGGGATGTGCAGATGGCATTGCGGTTTGCGTGCCGTCTAATTTTTTGGGTGAATTTCACTGTACGGCGATCTGAGGAGGTCGGATGCGAGTTCATTTTTCCACGCGATTTGCGGCCATGGCGGTCCTGGTTGGCGCCCTGGGATGTGCAGGCAATAAGACGCGAGAGGACACCAGCGCGGCCGCCGGAGCCAAGGACTCTACGACCACTGACACTCTGAGCAATCAAAATCCCCCGGGCTATCGGGGCATGGAGCGGGACACCACCATGGCTCCGCCGTCCCAACAGCAGCCGAGTGACACGTTCCTGCAGAAACAGGGAACTGGGGCCCCGCAGGACACCTTGGGCTACTCGGGTGCGGAACGAATCGACACCACTGCCCGGCAGAGCGAGATGGATACGACCTCATTCCATAACGACGCCACCGGCGCTGCTGGAGCCGCCGGCGACACCACGAGCATGACCCGTGACAGCTCCTGGACCAAGAGTAGCGATACGACGGGATACAATCCCACGCAGCAGCCGGGAGACAGCGTCTCGCAATAGAGAGAAGTTGAAGGCGCAGGTCGGGTTCGGGGGCGCCGAGTGGTGCCCCCGAACTTTTTTGGCCATAGTCGTCCGGTGAGCGCACTCACCGGCGGCAGCGGTCAACACTCACCGCAGGGGAGAGGCCCGAGCCGTACCATGTCTCCTGACCGAGAGTGTGCCAACTGGCAGTAGACCTGACGAACCAAGTGGAGGATAGATAGATGCGATTTTCGCCGATCAACCGTGCGCTGCTCCGGGGAGCATTTGCCGGGGCCGTGGTTTTCACGGGCACGGCCTGCTCCCGGTCCGATCGAACCGAGAGCGGCAGCAACAACAGCTCGACAGTGCAACCGGACACTAGTAGCAATGCCGTGCAGCAGCCCACCGACACCGGTACCGCTACCGGGGCCGTGAGCGACACCGCAGCAGTCCCGGCTCAATCGAGCACCGAGCCCCGTGCCCCGGCACGGCCGAATACTCCTCGTGCGGAAACCGCGGCCCCCAGCGATAGCGGCGCCGGCTACCGCCCGATGGAGCGCGATACCTCGGCCGCCCCGAATCAGCACGCTGATTCGGCACGAGTCACCACAGACAGCTCGGTGAGCGCGGTTCCGGACACGGGCTCGACCGAAATGGCCGTTACCACCGACACGGCAGTAATTGCGGACACTGCGGCTGCGGGGTACGTCGAGATGGCCCGCGACACCAGCCCCGTCGCCGATCAGGCCGACACTGCAGCCGCGCCCAGTGCCGACAGCAACGCGCAGGTAGCCGTGGCCGTGGCAGACAGCGCCGAATCGGTTACCCCGGACAGCACTGAAGTCGTCCGGGTTCGTCCACCGGAGGATTCGACCGAGATTCTGGGGAACGTTACCACGAATGAAGCGGCCGACGAGACTGCCGACGAGCAGATCATCAACCCGGAGGACGAGGTCGGTGCGGCCGCGGTCTCCTCAGATGTGACCGGGGCCGAAGCGGTGGCCTTGATGAGTCGTGAAGGCGTCCGCTGTGCGATTGCCGATCCGGAGACGAATGAGGCCGTACGCTGGGACATGTCGAGCACGCCGGTCGCGCTCAATCCCTGCGGCATGGGGAGCATGAATCTTTCGAAGGTCTGGACGGATGGGCAGCGGGGTGGCGGGGTAGCGGGACAGTAAGAGTTGGACTAAATCGCGGTAAGTTGCTCAAGATAAGAAACCCTCTCATACCGAATCTGGTATGGGAGGGTTTCCTTCGTTGCGGTTTCTGCCCCGCTGCCCCGCCTACTTCAACAATCCCTTCGCGATCGTCTGCAGCTGCATGTTGCTGGTCCCCTCGTAGATCGTTCCGATCTTCGCGTCGCGATAGTACTTCTCGGCCGGGTATTCCTTGGAGTACCCGTACCCGCCGAACAGCTCCAGGCAGGAGGAGGTGATCCGGTCGGCCACCTGCGAACTGAAGAGCTTGGCCATCGCGGCCTGTTGGGCAAACGGCTGCCCCGAATCCTTCAGGCGAGCTGCGTTGTAAACCGTGAGGCGCGCCGCCTCCAGATCGGTAGCCATCTGGGCCAGCTGGAACTGCACTGCCTGAAACTCGGCGATGGGCTTGCCGAATTGGTGGCGCTCTTTCACATAGGCGGTAGCGGCCTGGAGCGCGCCACTCGCCACCCCGATCATCTGGGCGCCGATTCCGATTCGCCCTTCGTTGAGCGTCTCGATCGAGATCTTGTAGCCCTGGCCCACCGGCCCGAGCACGTTCCCGGCTGGCACGACGCACCCATCGAGGATCAGCTCGGTAGTGCTCGATGCCCGGATGCCCAGCTTGTTCTCCTTCTTGCCGATGGAGAATCCAGGGAACCCCTTTTCGACCAGGAAGCCGGTAATCCCCTTGTACCCCTTGGAGGGGTCGGCATTGGCGAAGACGATGAACAGTCCGGCCTCGGCACCGTTGGTGATCCAGAACTTGGTCCCGGTAAGGAGCCAGTCGTCGCCCTTGCGCTCGGCGCGGGTGGCCAAGGCAAAGGCATCGCTTCCGCTGCCGGGCTCGGAGAGGGCGAAGGCCCCGAGTAGCCCACTGGTGAGCCGCGGGAAGTAGCGCGACTTCTGCTCGCTGCTGGCTCTTCGAAGGAGGGCGTTGTTCACCAGGGTATTGTGCACGTCCACGTAAATCGCAGCCGAGGCGTCCACCCGGGCGAGCTCCTCGATGGCCAGCACCGCCATGAAGATGGTGCCTCCGCTGCCGCCGTACTCCTCCGGGACCTCGATGCCCATAAGGCCCAGCTCGAAGAACTTGGAGATCAGGTCGGGCCGAAACTGGGCGGCCTGGTCCATCTCGTAAACGTGAGGACGGACGTCGGTCTCCGCGAACTCGCGCACCGCATCGCGGAACATCGACTCTTCCTCGGAAAGAACGGTCAGGGCGGGCGCGGCGCTGGCGATCTCGGACATCTCGTAGCTCGTTGGGAGAGGTGCGTCGAACGGAACTTACTCCAGTTACCTTCCTTCCCACCATGTCCAGTCCCAACCCTGCTCCTGCCCAGTCTGTGCTCCAGCGGTTACGGGAGGACCGTCCCCTGGCGACGGTGGAGCTTCGTCCACCCCGCACCGGGCTGTCCTCGAACGACACCATGGAGCTCTGGATCGACATGTATCACTCGATCCAGCGCCTCTCCCGCCACGATACCATCATCTTCCTCACGGACAATGCCGTGGGTTTGTCGGAAGAGGAGAACCTGGGCCATCTGACCGCCAACCTGGCCGGGGACGTCGATCCTTCCCGCATCGTCCCCTTCCTGACGTCCAAGCATTCCATCGAATACTGCCTCATGCACGCCTCACGGGCCGCCTCGAACGGGTTCGGGGCGCTGACTGTGCTCGGTGGAGATCATACGGTTGGGCCTCCCCGCTGTGTGCCGCACGCGCGGGAGCTGCGCTCCATCATCCGCCAGCGGGTGCCGCGGCTCGACCTCGGCGGCTGGTCTAATCCGCATCGCCCGGCCGCCGAGCAGGTGGACTACCTGCTGGACAAGCGGTTCGAAGCCGAGTTCTACCTGACCCAGGTCGTGTCCCACCACAGCATCCGTGCCGTGGAGCGCTTTCTCGAGGAGGCCCGCCGGCGTGGTGTGACCTATCCGGGGGTCTTTGGCGTATTCCTCTATCGGAGCGCCAATCCTGCTACGCTGGGCAAGCTGGCCGACTTCTTCCCGGTACCGGGGGCTGAGCTCACCCGAGAGTTCGAGGCAGGATTACGACCGGAAGAGATCTGCGCCAAGACGGTTCGGGCACTCAGGGACGTTGGCGCGGACAAGGTCAATCTGAGCAACCTGGGATTCAAGCAGGTGGATGCGCAGTACCGAAGGATTGTAGAGCTGCTATGAGAGTCGGGAGTCGGGAGCTTGGAGTCAGGAGGTAGGAACTTTCCGCGTTCGGGTTCCCGACTCCCGGCTCCCGACTCCCGACCGAAATCTACCCAGCACCTCCAATGCAGCGTCCACCCGTCCGGCCGGCGCGGTGACCTGCACGCCCTGCACCAGGCCCTTGATCGCCTCGACCATCTCCGCCGCGATGGCCACCCCCTCGGCCCGGGCCGTGCCGGTTCCCTGCTCCTGGGCCAGCCGCATCCGCTCCAGGACCGCGGGGGGCACGTGTACTCCGGGAACCTCGTTGGCCAGGAACTCGGCGTTCCGGAGCGAGGCCAGCGGCCAGATCCCCGCGATGACCGGGATCGGCGCCCGTACCCGACTCAGGAAGCGCTGCAGCTGTTCGACATCGAACACCGGCTGAGTCACGGCGAAGTCGGCTCCCGCCTCGACCTTCCAGGCAAACCTCTCCAGCTCGTGTTCCAGATCGGCCCCCTGGTTGAGGGCGACACCGACCACGAATCTGGTGGGCGCGCCGATCGGATTGCCGCCGGGATCGAGTCCCTGATTGAGACGCCGAACCAGGTTGGTGAGCCCGATGCTGTCGATGTCGAACACCGCCGTCGAATCGGGATAGGGACCCATGGCAGGCGGGTCGCCGGTCACGATCAGCACGTTGCGCAGCCCGCCGGCCGCGGCCCCCAGCAGATCGCTCAGCATCCCGAGCATGTTGCGGTCGCGGCAGGTGTAGTGGAAGACGGTCTCGAGCCCAACCTCTCGCTGGATGATCAGAGCCGCGGGTAACACCCCCATCCGGCTCTGCGCTCGCGCGCTGTCGAGGATGTTCACCGCATCCACGCCCGCTTCCTGGAGCTTGCGGCATTGGTCGATCATCTCGGCGGGGTTCCAGCCCTTGGGCGGAAGAATCTCCACCGTGGTCACGAACTCACCGGACCCAAGCTTCTGCCCCAATGCCGAGCGCTGGGCGAGGGGCACCGCGTCGATTCCCGGGGGCCCGGCCGCACTCACGGTCGAAGGGCCCACCGAAACCCGACGGGGCTGGAGGGTGGCGACGTAATCGTGAATCTTCCGGATGTGATCCGGGGTCGTTCCGCAGCAGCCACCCACGAAGCGGGCTCCCGCCTGGATCATCCGTCTGGCATAGGAGCCCATGTACTCCGGGCTGGCCAGGTAGATCCGGCGGTCATCGACCGCGCGGGGCGACCCGGCGTTGGGCTGAGCCGACAGCGGGCGATCGGTGCGCTCCACCAGCCGCTCGAGCGCATCGAGCATCGCCGCCGGGCCCACTGAACAGTTGAGCCCGACCACGTCGGCGCCCAGCTCGGTGAGCCTGGACCCGATGGTCTCGACCGTCGTGCCGTAGCTGGTATTGCCGTCGTGGCCCACCGTCATCTGGGCCATGACCGGGAGATCGCTCAATGCCTTGACGGCGCAGAGTGCGGCTTCCACCTCGTGCAGGTCGCTGAAGGTCTCGAGGATGAATCCGTCCACCTCGCCCTCCAGCAGTCCCCTTACCTGCCGGCTGAATAAGCCGATCGCTTCCTCCCTGGCGGTGGGTCCCCAGGGCTCCAGCCTGATGCCCAGCGGGCCGATCGCCCCTACGACGAGGGCTCGCCCCCTGGCCGCCTGACGGGCGATCGCCACCGCCGAGCGATTGATGGCTTCAGTCTCATCGTCGAGGCCGTGGCTCGAGAGCTTGACCGGATTGGCCCCGAACGTGTTGGTCTCCAGGATCTCCGCTCCGGCATGGACATAGGCCTCGTGGACTTCCTGCACCAGCCCGGGCTGGGTGAGGTTCAGGCCATCGTAGCTCAGGTTGACGAACATGCCGCGGCTGTACAGCATCGTGCCCATGGCCCCGTCGAGGACATGGACCCGCTTGTCTGCAATCAGCTCGGCCAGAGTTAACATCTACCGCTCGTAGTGCAGGTTCGGAGAAAGCCAGCGCTCGACCGACGCGACGTCCATTCCCTTGCGCCGGGCATAGTCCTCGACCTGGTCTCGCTCGATCTTGCCCACCCCGAAGTACTGGGACTGTGGGTGGGAGAAGTAGTAGCCGCTCACCGCGGCGGCCGGCAGCATGGCAAAGCTCTCGGTGAGGGTGATGCCGGCGTTCTCCTCCACGCTGAGCAGGTCGAAGAGCATCCGCTTCTCGGTGTGGTCAGGGCAGGCGGGGTACCCGGGCGCCGGACGGATCCCCTGATAGCGCTCCTTGATGAGCCCCTCGTTGTCGAGCGCCTCATCCGGGGCGTAACCCCAGAACTCCCGGCGGACCCGCTGGTGCAGCAGCTCCGCGAAGGCTTCCGCCAGGCGGTCCGCCAGTGCCTTGGTCAGAATTGCATTGTAGTCATCGTGAGTGGCCTCGAACCCGGTCACCAGGGCCTCGATGCCCCCGCCCGCCGTGACCGCGAAGGCTCCCACATAATCGGCTACGCCGGTCTCCCGGGGGGCGACGAAGTCGGCCAGGGCGAGGTTGGGCCTGCCGGGCGGCTTGACCATCTGCTGCCGGATGGAGTGAATGACCGCTTTCCGCTCGCCCCGGCTCGGGTCGGCGTAAACCTCGATGTCATCGCCCACGCTGTTGGCGGGAAAGAATCCGAACACGCCCCGGGCGGTGAGCAGGCGCTCGCGCACGATCCGGTCGAGCAGCTCTCTCGCGTCCTTGAACAAGCTGGTGGCAGCGGGGCCGACTGACGGATCCTTGAGAATGGCGGGGTAGTGTCCCGCCAGCTCCCAGGTCTGAAAGAACGGAGTCCAGTCGATCAGCGGGACCAGCTCCTCCAGCGGATAGTCTGCCAGCGCCCTGACGCCGAGGAAGCACGGCCTCGGCGGCTTCGGGCCCTTCCAGTCGATCGAAAGCCGGTTCTTTCGCGCCTCGGCGACGGACTGGTGGCGCTCTTCCGCCTTCCGGCTGCCCCGCTGGGTGCGGACGTCCTGGTACTCGGCGTGGATGCCGGCCACGTAGTCAGGCCGGAGCGAATCACTGCGGAGGTTGCCGGCTACGCCGACCGCACGCGAGGCATCGATCACGTGGACGGTCGGGCCCTTGTAGTTGGGCTCGATCTTGACCGCCGTATGAACCCGGGAGGTGGTAGCCCCGCCGATCAGAAGCGGAATGGTGAACCCCTCCCGCTGCATCTCACCCGCTACGAAGCTCATCTCCTCGAGCGACGGCGTGATGAGCCCGCTCAGGCCGATGATATCCACCGCTTCCTTCCGGGCCGTATCCAGGATCCTGGCGCAGGGGACCATGACGCCGAGATCGATGACCTCATAGTTGTTACACTGGAGCACGACACCGACGATGTTCTTGCCGATGTCATGCACGTCCCCCTTCACGGTGGCCAGGAGCACTTTCCCGTTCGACCGGGCTTCGCTCTCGTCTCCGCGAGCGAGCTTTTCGGCCTCGATATACGGAATCAGGTGGGCCACGGCGCGCTTCATTACCCGGGCACTCTTCACCACCTGGGGGAGAAACATCTTCCCCGAGCCGAACAGGTCGCCCACGATGTTCATGCCGTCCATCAAGGGCCCTTCGATCACATGGATGGGACGCTCCGCCTGGTGCCGGGCCTCTTCCGTGTCCTCCACGATGTAATCGGCAATGCCTTCCACCAGCGCGTGGGCCAGCCGCTCTGACACGGGTGCATTGCGCCAGGCCAGGTCGGTGGCCTGGGCCGCCACCTGGCCCCGGACCGAATCCGCGACCTCCAGCAGCCGGTCGGTGGCGTCGGGCCGGCGGTTGAGCACCACGTCCTCCACCCGCTCCAGCAGGTCGGGGGGTATGTCGGAGTAGATGAGGAGCTGGCCGGCATTCACGATCCCCATGTCCATCCCCGCCTCGATGGCATGGTAGAGGAAGACCGAGTGAATCGCTTCTCGCACCGGATCGTTTCCCCGGAAAGCAAACGAGACGTTGCTCACGCCGCCGCTGATCAGCGCATGCGGCAGAATCTCCTTGATCCGCCTGGTCGCCTGGATGTAGTCCACGGCGTAGTTGTTGTGCTCTTCGATCCCGGTGGCGATGGCGAAGATGTTGGGGTCGAAGATGATGTCTTCGGGCGGGAAGCCCACCTGCTCGGTCAGGATTCGATAGGCCCGCTTACAGATCTCCACCTTCCGCTCGGCGGTATCGGCCTGCCCCTGCTCGTCGAACGCCATCACGATGACGGCAGCCCCGTAGCGGCGCACCAGCGTCGCCTGCCGGATGAAGGCGTCCTCTCCCTCCTTGAGGCTGATCGAGTTGACCACGCCTTTGCCCTGAACGCACTTGAGCCCCGCCTCGATGACCGACCACTTGGACGAGTCGATGACCACCGGTACCCGGCTGATGTCGGGCTCCGCCGCGATGAGCTGGAGGAAGGTCGTCATCGCCTCCTGGGAATCGAGCATTCCCTCGTCCATGTTGACGTCCAGCATCTGGGCGCCGCTCTCGACCTGCTGGCGGGCGATCTCCAGTGCCGCGTCGTACTGGCCGGCCAGGATGAGCTTGGCAAACTTTCGCGACCCGGTCACGTTGGTTCGCTCGCCCACGTTCACGAAAATGCTGTCGGGTCCGATGGTCAGGGGCTCGAGTCCGCTGAGGCGGAGGCGAGTCGGCGGGGCAGCGGGGCGGCGGGGCGGTAATCCCGCCACGGCCTCCGCGATCGCTTTGATATGCGCCGGAGTGGTTCCGCAGCAGCCGCCCACCAGGTTCACCAACCCGCTCTCGGCGAATTCGCGAAGCATCCCGGCCATGTATTCCGGGCTCTCGTCGTACTGGCCGAACTCGTTGGGCAGGCCGGCGTTGGGATGGGTGCTGACGAACGTGGGCGAGACCCGGGAAAGCTCCTGCACGTACTGCCGGAGCGCCTTGGCACCGAGGGCGCAGTTGAGACCTACACTGAGAGGGCGGCCATGAGACACCGAGGTCCAAAAGGCCTCGGTAACCTGACCGGAGAGGGTCCGGCCGCTGGCATCGGTAATCGTGCCCGAGATCATGATGGGAACCCGAAGCCCGGTGGCCGCGAAGTGCGCATCGATGGCGAACAACGCAGCCTTGGCATTCAGGGTATCGAAGATGGTCTCGACCAGCAGGAGGTCGGCTCCGCCATCCAGCAGCCCCCGAACCGCGTCCCCGTATGCCGCCACCAGCTCGTCGAAGCGCACGTTCCGGAAGCCGGGATCGTTCACGTCGGGGGACAGCGACGCGGTCCGGTTGGTCGGCCCCAGCACTCCGGCTACGTAACGCGGAAGGTCGGGGACGCGCCGCTCGAACTCATCGGCCGCCTCCCGGGCCAGACGGGCGGAGGCGTGGTTCAGCTCGTAGGCGAGATCTTCCATGCCGTAGTCCGCCATCGAGATGGCGGTCGAGTTGAACGAGTTGGTCTCCAGGATATCCGCGCCCGCCTCGAGGTAGGCGGAGTGAATCGCCCGGATGATGCCAGGCTGGGTCAGGGAGAGGAGGTCGTTGTTTCCCCTGAGGTCACGCGGCCAGTCGGCATAGCGCTCTCCCCGGTAGTCCTACTCGCCCAGGCCGTAGCTCTGGATCATGGTTCCCATGGCCCCGTCCAGCACCAGGATGCGCCGGGCGAGCAACGGCTCGAGCTCGGCGAGTCTGGATTCCCGGGTGCGAGCCTGCAAGGCGGCCGGGCGGGGGGCAACGGTGGTCACGGGACCTCCAAAAATCAAAAAACCCTGAAGCCAAAACGCCTCAAGGGTAGCGTTTTAGCGATTATTTTACGTGGCCGCAATCAGCGCAAATCGCCACGGGATCGGTTGTTATAACATCTGGAAAGTAGTCTGAGATCATCCCGGCGGCAAGTCA
>JBDTTD010000003.1:0-30500 GCA_039930805.1 Gemmatimonadales bacterium
TACCGTCACGTCATCGTGAACGATCTGATCCAGGATGCGCAGGGCCAGAAGATGTCGAAGAGCAAGGGCAACGTGGTCGATCCCTGGACCATGATCGAGCAGTATGGGGCGGATACCATCCGGCTCTACCTGCTGGCGTCGAGCCAGGTCTGGCTGCCCAAGCGATTCGATGCGCGCACCATTCCCGAGGTGGCGGGCAAGTTTTTCAATGCCCTCAAGAACAGCTACACCTTCTTTGCCGGCTACGCCGGAGGCTGGACCCCGCTAGATTCGCCTCCCGTGGATCAGCGGCCGCTGGTGGATCGGTGGCTGTTGAGCCGGCTGGACGCGACAGTGGAAACGGTCACCCAGGCGTGGGGGCGGTACGACGTTACCGCGGGGGTCCGTGCCATTCTGGACTTCGTGGTGGACGACGTCTCACAGTGGTACGTCCGGGTGAACCGGGCTCGCTTCTGGGCGCCGGACTCCGTGGCCGATCCGGCTGCGCTGGCCACCCTGTACGAGACCCTGACGACGGTGAGCCGGGTGCTCGGGCCGGCCGCCCCGTTCGTCAGCGATTGGCTGCACCGGGCGCTGGTGGGAACATCCGTCCACCTGTCCGCGTTTCCTGAACCGCGGCAGAATCGGATCCCCGAGTTGGAGGTGGCCATGGACGCGGTTCGCCGCCTGGCCTCGCTGGCTCGCTCCGCCCGCGAGGAGCGCAACCTGCGGGTCCGGCAACCGCTCGGCCGGATGCAGGTGGCCGTTCCCGCCGCGGTGCGGGGCGCGATGCTCAACCAGCTGCTGGAGCTGCTGCGTCTCGAGGTGAACGTCAAGCAGATCGAGGTCGTCGCCTCGGACACCGATCTGGTTCGGCTCCGCCCCAAGCCGAACTTCCGAACGCTGGGTAAGCGCTACGGCAAGCGCACCCCGGCGGTGGCCGCCGCCGCCTCCACGCTCACGCCGGGGCAGCTCCGGAGCCTGGAGGAAGGAACCACGGCTACGCTCGAGCTGGAGGGGGAGACCGTCACCTATCTGCCCGAGGATGTGGCTGTCGAGCGCGAGGTGGCGAGCGACTGGCTGGTACAAAGCAGCGGTTCGTTTGTCGCGGCACTGGATCCCCAGCTCGATGAGGGTCTCAGGCGCGAAGGGCTGGCCCGCGAGGTGGTGAACCGGGTGCAGCGGATCCGCAAAGAGGCGGGGTATCTGTATACCGATCGGATTCGGCTCTGGATCGATGGTGACCCGTTGGTAATCGACGCTGTGCGGGCCCATGCGGGCTTCATCCAGGGCGAGACTCTGGCGCGGGGGCTGGAGTTGGCTCGCGCGCCGGCGCCCGATCTGGAACAGCAGATGGACATCGATGGACACGGAGTGGTGGTTGGAGTGCAACGACATCAGGCCGGCGGGGACGGCGCCGGCCCTCAACCATGGACGAGTAATGAATAAGAAACAGCTTTCGCACCTGGAAAAGCGCCTGATGGAAGAGCGAGCCCGCGTGATGAAGGAGCTGGGCTACTATGACGAGTCCTTCAACGCCACGCTGCAGTCGTCGGATGGCGACCTCTCATCCTATTCCTTCCACATGGCTGACCAGGGCACCGACGCCATGGAGCGGGAGAAGCAATTCCTCTTTGCCTCCCAGGAAGGGCGCTACCTCTGGCATGTGAACGAGGCGCTGCGGCGACTCTACGGCACGCCGGACAAGTTCGGTCACTGCCATCAATGCGGCCAGGAGATCAACTTCGAGCGGCTCGACGCCTTGCCCCACGCGCGGCTCTGCATCACGTGCAAGGAGAAAGAAGAAGATGGCAAACGACGCTGACCAATCGCCGGGCCAGGAGCAGAGGCTGACGGGCGGCTCGCCCCGGCGGCTGTTCGTGTTGGCGGCGCTGGCCACGGTGGCGCTCGATCTGGTCACCAAGCTGATAGCCGAGGCCACGCTGCTCCGTACCCCGGGTATCTCGGTGCTGGGTGACTGGTTCCAGCTGCGTCTGGTCTACAACCAGGGCGCGGCCTTCGGGCTTCACGTGGGGCCCTATTCCCGCTGGATCTTTTTCGCGGTCGCTCTGGTAGCTGTTTTCGTGCTCGCCCGGATGTCACGCAGCACGCCCATCGCCGACCGGTTTCGCCAGCTCGCCCTGGGTTTGGTGGCCGGTGGCGCCGCGGGAAACCTGATCGACCGGATCCGCAGCGGCCGGGGGGTGGTGGACTTCCTCGATGTGGGCATTGGAGCGTACCGGTGGCCGACGTTCAACGTGGCGGACATTGCCGTCAGCTGCGGCGCTATCGCCCTCGCCATCTCGCTGTGGCGGGAGGACGCCCGCCGCTCGGAGGCGGAGTCGATCCCGGCTGCCTGAGGTGAGGGAGGGGAAGCGGGGAAGCGGGGAAGCGGGGAAGCCTACCGGTTCGGCCACCAGGCCTGAGGCAGATCCCGGCCGCGAAGTCGAGCTCACCGTCATCAGTCCGGAAACGGAGCGGCTCGATCGTTTCCTCGCCGACCAGATGTCCCTCTCCCGGACCCAGGCCGCCCGCCTGGTGGCAGACAAACGGGTTTCAGTCGATGGAAAAATTGCTCGCGCTTCCCGCCTGCTCGCCCGCGGCGAGGTCGTCATCGTCCGGATGCCGGACCACGAACCGCCTCGAACGCTCCAACCCGCTGCCATCCCCCTCACCATCGTGTTCGAGGACGAGCATCTCGCTATCATCGACAAGCCCGCCGGTCTGGTCGTTCATCCGGCGCCGGGCCACTGGGACGACACCCTGGTCAACGCGCTCGTCGCCCGGGGCACCACCCTGGCCGGCGGAGCGGAGGGCCGGCCCGGAATCGTGCACCGGCTCGACCGGGAAACGTCCGGTCTCATGATCGTCGCCAAGACCGATCTGGCCCACCGCCGGCTCGGCGCCGCCATCGCGGCCCGCCGGGTGAATCGGAGTTACGCCGCGCTGGTCTGGGGACACCTGGACGCCGATTCGGTCCGGATCGATGCGCCGATTGCCCGCAGCCAGCGCGACCGCAAGCGCATGAGTATCTCACCGGAGGGCCGTCAGGCCCGGACGGACGCCTCGGTGGTGGCGCGGTTCGGGGTGGTAGACCTGCTCCGGCTGGAGCTGCACACCGGTCGAACCCACCAGATCCGGGTGCATCTCGAGCATCTGGGGCATCCCATTGTGGGTGATCCTGTCTACGCCGGTGGAGGCAGTCGCAGGATCTCCGGCCCCGCCCGGCGGGTGGCCGAGCTTCTCGAGCGGGCGACGCCCCGCCAGGCACTTCATGCGGCGGCTCTGGCATTCCGCCACCCCGTGAGCGGGGCACCACTTGAATTTCACTCCGAATGGCCTACCGATTTGAGAGATGCACTCATTGTAGCGGGTGGCGAGGAACTGGTTGCCCCCTCCGAGCCTCTGAGCTATCTTCGTTTCTTTAATAGAGATGGCTAACTCCCCCGCGCTTCACGCCGTCGTCTTTCGAATCGGTGAGATTATCTGCGCGGCCCCGGCAGGGATCGTGCGTGAGATCCTCCCGCGCCTCCCGGCTACCCGGATTCCCGGTGTCTCGGATGCGGTCGAAGGGCTGGTGAATGTCCGCGGGAGCCTGCTCACCGTGCTGGACGGTCACCTGCTGCTGGATCAGCAGCGACGCCCCACCGACGAGGGCGCTATCGTGGTCCTCGAAGTGAAGGGTCGCGGCTACGGGTTGGGGGTCGGGCAGGTTCTCGACTTCCTGGAGGTCCCCGCCGCCTCGGTCGTCGAACGCCGGGACCTGCCCGGAGTCGATCCCCGATTGGTGAAGGCGGTGGGCCTCAGAGCCGACCAGCACTTCATCCTGCTCGACGTTGACGCCTTGTTTGCTCCGATCATCGGAGGCTAGATGATCGCCGCCCGCTAACATGCAGGGAGGAAGTCCGTGAATCAAACCGTGCTCGTCTGCGACGACGCCATCTTCATGCGAACGATGATCAGTGACATCCTGAGCCAGGCCGGCTTCGAGGTCGTGGGTGAGGCCGAGTCCGGACTGCAGGCGGTCGAGAAGTACCGCATGCTCAAACCCGATCTCGTCACCATGGACATCGTCATGCCTGACATGGGCGGCATCGAAGCCGTCCGCGAGATCTGCCGGGACCATCCCGACGCCAAGATCCTGATGTGCAGCGCGATGGGACAGCAGGCCCTGGTAGTGGAAGCAATCCAGGCCGGAGCCAAGGACTTTGTGGTCAAGCCGTTCCAGCCATCCCGTGTTCTCGAGGCGGTTCAGCGCGTCCTGGCTTGATCCATGGACCTGTCCAGATATGCAGCCCTCTTTCTCGCCGAGAGCCGCGAGCACCTCAATGCCTGCAATGAGTCGCTGCTTGAATGGGAGCGTGCCCCGGCTGCGGTCGAGCCGGTGGACCGACTCTTTCGGGCCATTCACACGATCAAGGGCATGGCCGCCACGATGGGCTATGCAGCCGTGGCTCAGCTCGCGCACTCGGCAGAGAACCTGCTCGACGCGCTGCGGCATGGACGGGTAACCGCCACCCCTGGAGTATTTCAGCTTCTCTTCCGGGCGGTGGATGCGCTCGGCACTGCAGTGGAGGGAGTGGCGGCGGGGTCTGATGCCGAGGCCGACATCGGCCTGATCGCGGAGCTGGACTCAGCGGCGGTCAACGTCGGCCCCCAGGAACCTGCCGGCCCCGGCCCGTCGGCGCCGCCAGTGGTGGCGAGCCCACCGGCGCGGCGAGCCTCCGATGCTCCCCGCTCCCGCCCCGTGCAGGTCACCATCCGGCCGGGGGCCCTGATGCGCGGAGCCCGGGCGGCTTTGGTGCTCCGGCGGGCAGAGGGACTGGGAGCGGTCAGCGGGCTGCGGCCGCCCGTGGCCGAGCTGGAGCGGGACGAGTTCGACGGGCGCTTCTCCTTCCGGCTTCAGACCAAGCTGCCCGATGCGGAGATTGCCGCCGCGCTCGGCATCGTGGGTGAGGTGGAGGCGGTCAAGCTGGAGGAGACTCTTGCCGACTCCGACTCCGCCGGCCGGAGCCGGCAGATCCGGGTCGACCTCCGCCGGCTCGACGCCCTGATGAAGCATGTGGGGGAGATGGTCGTCGCCAAGAACCGGCTTACCGCGCTCTCGACCGAGGCGGCCGACCCCGCGCTGGTGGAGCTCAGCGAGCGCATTGCGCGGCTGGTTACTGCCATGCAGACCGAGGTGCTCGCCGCGCGGATGACGCCGGTGGGCGAGGTGTTCGAGCGGTTCCCCCGGCTGGCACGCGACCTGTCCCGCGACCTGGGGAAACAGATTCGCTTCGACACGGAAGGCGAGGAGATCGAGCTGGATCGATCCATCCTCGACGAGATCGGCGAGCCGCTGCTGCATCTCATCCGCAACGCCGCCGACCACGGCATCGAGTCGCCGGCCCAGCGGGTCGGTGCCGGTAAGCCGGCCGAAGGCCGTATCCTCCTGTCGGCCACGCGGGAGCGGAACACGGTGGCCCTCCGGGTGGTGGACGACGGGCGGGGCATCGATCGGGAGCGGATCCTCGAGAAGGCGCGCCGCGAAGGGCTCGCGACTGCCGACGTCGACACCTTGACCGACGATCTTCTGGTCCGGGTGCTCGCCCGGCCGGGGTTCAGCACTGCGGCCGCGGTGAGCGGAGTCTCCGGTCGCGGGGTAGGCGTGGACGTGGCGATGACCCGGGTTCGGGCGCTGGGTGGAACGCTCGAAGTCCGCAGTGAGTTGGGCCGGGGCAGCACGTTCCTGATCCGGGTGCCGCTGACCCTGGCTATCGTCCGTGCCCTCCTGGCTGAAGCGGGTGGCGAGCGCTACGCCGTGCCATTGGCCTACGTGGCCGAAACGGTGGAGTTCGACCGGAAGGCGGTGACGTCGGTGCGCGATCGGGAAGCCCTGGTAGTTCGAGATCAGGTCGTTCCCACGGTCCACCTGCGCGATCTGGTCTCCGCGCCGTCGCGGGGCCAACCGGCTCGGCAGCCGACCGTTATTCTGGAAGTCGGCGAGCGGCGTATCGCCCTGGTAGTGGACGCGCTGCTCGGTCAGCAGGACATCGTTGTCGAGCCCTTCGATGCCCCCAAGGGGATGCCGCCGTTCATCGGCGGGGCGACGATTCTCGCCGACGGCAAACCGTCTCTCATTCTGGACGCCGCGGCGCTCCTGTAGGAGGTAGGCATGGAAGACGTGCGTGACCTGAAGGAGTCCCAGCTCGACGCCATGCGCGAAGTGGCCAACATCGGCGCCGGGCACGCGGCGACGGCGCTGTCGCAGATGACCAATCGCACCATCATGATCACGGTGCCCCGGGTCAACGTGCGCCCGCTGGAAGAGGCCTGCGATACGGTCGGGACGCCCGACGAGGTCATCGCCGCCATCCTGATGCACATGATGGGCGATCTCACCGGGCGGGCGCTGCTGCTGTTTCCGCAGAAGTCGGCGCGCACGCTGTGCGATTACCTGTTGCGGCGCGAGATGGGCACTACCCAGGAATTCCTCGAGATGGAGCAGTCCGCCTTGAAGGAAGCCGGGAACATCCTCGCCAGCGCGTACCTGAACGCGCTCAGCGACTTCATGGGGATGATGCTGGTGCCCTCGGTGCCCAGCCTGGTGATCGACCTGAGCGGAGCCGTGCTCACCAGCACCCACCTGAACTTCGGCCAGGACCGCGAGTACGCCTTCTGCGTGGAGACCTCGTTTCGGCTCGAGGGAACCACCGAACCGCTGGGAGGGCACTTCCTGCTGTTGCCCGACATCGCCTCCCTGCGGTCCATTTTCGACGCCATCCGACTGCCCTGATCTATGCCGGCCCCGGCGCTCTCGGAGCGCGATCTCACGGTGCTCCGCTCCTTTGCCCGTCGGATCGACCCATCCGACGCCGGGGCGCATAACAACCTCGGGGTCCTCTACTACCAGAAAGGCCTGGTCGAGGAGGCCATCGTCGAGTTCGCTCGTGCGCTGGAGCTCGACTCGAAGATGCAGGTCGCCCAGACGAACCTGGAGATCGCGTACCGCGACAGCGGCCACTACGATCGCCGCATCGCGGAGCTGTGCGAGGCCGCCAGAAGCCGGCCCAAGGATCGCACCGCCCGCTGGGAGCTGGGCCGGGCCTACGCCACCGTGGGTCGTCACGACGAGGCGATCGTTGAGTTCGAGGCCCTGCTCGCTCACCACCCGAAAGACGTTCCTACCCTGATTCAGCTGGGCCTGTCCGATAAGGCTCGGGGACGGCTCGACGCCGCCAGCGAGTGGCTGGCCCGGGCCTGCGCCGAAGATCCCTCCAATGCGGTCGCTCGCTTCCATCACGGCGAGGTTCTGTACAATCGCGGACTGAGCGAGCCGGCACTGGTGTCGTTGAAGGATGCCATTGCCCAGAACCCCGATTATGCCGAGGCCCACTACCTGCTCGCCTTCGTGTACGGCGACCTGGGACAGCACGAAGCGGCCCGCGCAGCCACCAAGCGCGCGGTGGCGCTGAACCCCATGCTGGCCCGGGCCCAGGCCAACCTCGCCCTCGAAAGCGGGGCAGCGGGGCGGCGGGGCGGCGGGGCAGTGGGGTGGAATGGGGCATCCGAGCCTGGGTCGGAAGGGAATGCGCGGTTGGCAAGCGAGCATGCTGCCCCGCTGCCCCACCGTACCGCTGGTCCTCAGCCCGTGGCCGGCGCGCTCCTGGCCCACTACAACCTCGGCGTGGCGTTCAGGCAAAAGGGATATCACGAGGATGCCCTCAGGGAGTACAAGGCGGGTCTCGATGCGGGCGAGGATCGCCGGCTCAACCTGCAGGCCATGGCGGAGGTGCACCTGCTTCGCCGCGATCTCAACGCCGCGCTCACTCTCTACCACGCGCTGGTGAAGGAGTTCCCTGACTCTCCCAAGATGTGGAACGAGCGCGGCGTTTGTCTCCATCAGGCGGGGAAGCGAGCTGAAGCGCTGGCCTCGTATGAGAAAGCCGTTGGAGCCGACCCCGCCTACCAGCTGGCATGGAACAATGTCGGCGTGATCCGCGCCAGCGAGGCTTCGCCCGATGCGGCCGTGGCTGCCTTCCGTCAGGCTCTGGGCGGATCCCGACCACTGTTTGCCGCCCGGCTTAATCTGGGACTCCTCCTGTTCCAGCGGAGGCAGAACAAGGCCGCGCTGGACGAGTATCAGCGGGCGCTGAACGAGCAGCCGTCCAGCTCGATCGGATGGAACGGAATCGGGCTGGTGCTGGTAGAGCTCAAACGCTTCGAGGACGCGCGGAATGCCTTCGGACGTGCGGTCGATGCCGACGAGAATTTCGCGGCGGCCCACTACAACCTGAGCTTCGTCCTGAGCCAGCTGGGTGATTTCGACGGGGCCCTGCGGGAGACCCGCCGCGCTTTGGAGCTCGAGCCGCTATATGTGCCGCAGAAGTTCGCCCTGACCATCGACCTTCAGTACGAAGATCCGACCATCGCGATCGCGCCTGAGCTGGTGGCCGACGTGGGCGGGGAGGAGCTCGCCGGCGAATTCAGCTTCGACCCGCCGGCGCTCGACCGCCTCTTCGACGAGCTGGCTCCGACGCAGGCGGCCACACCGGTTGAGCCGGCCAACGAGTCGCTCACGAGCGTGCGGGATCTCATTGCCCGGGGCCTGCTGGACCAGGCCGTGGCCGAGCTGAACCGTGCCGCCGCGCGTAATGCCCCTCGATCCGCCACGGCAGTACTCCTGGGCGACATCTTCGCCCGGCGCGGGCTGTATGGTGAGGCCCTGGAGCGATACCGGGAAGCCCGGGCGCTGGTCCCCAGTGATCGCGATGCCACGTTGGGCGAAATCCGCGCGCTCCTGGCTCTCGGCTGGGCCAAGGACGCCGCTCCCTTGGCCGATGACCTTGCGTCTCAGGTGAGCGGAGACCTGGATGTGCTGACTGCTCGGGCCCGGGTCCGGCTGGCCATGGGCGATTCCATCACCGCGCTCGACTCCATCAGGGAAGCGCAGTCCCTGGCGCCGGGTCAGGCCGAGCTATTCCACCTGCAGGCCCAGGTGTCCGTTCGTCTCGGGGATCGTGCGGCCGCACTGGCCGCCTTCAACACGGCGCTCGAGCTCGATCCATCGCTGGTCCGGGTCTGGTGCGAGCTGGGCGCGCTGGAAGAGGAGCGCCGCAACTGGCCGGCGGCTCGAGCGGCCTACGACCGCGCGCTCGACCTGTTGCCGACCTTCGGGACTGCGGCCCTTGCTCTGGCCGATCTGATCCGTCGCACCGAGTCTCCCAGGGCCGCGATTCCGGTGTTGGTTGGACTGCTGGAGACGGACCCGTACGAGCTGGATGCCCTGACCGCACTGGGACGGGCGCTACTGGAGGACGGACGCACCGATCAGGCCTTCGAGGCCTTCACCCGGGTGCTGCGTTTCGACCAGGAGCACGCCGCCGCTCTTTACAATCAGGGCACCTGCTTCGCGCGGCAAAGGCGGTTCGACGAGGCAGTGCAGGCGTGGGAGCGAGTCATTCAGCTCGACCCCGATGGGCCGTTCGCCACCGAGGCCCGCAGCCGGGCTCGGTCCGCGCGCGACCTGCAGCACATCTTCGCCGCGGCGGGGTGAGCCGTGGCACTCGAAGGCCCCCTCAAGGAATTTCACATCCAGGACGTCTTCCAGCTGCTGGACCTCGGCCGGAAGAGCGGGGTATTGCGGGTCACCTCCGAGTTGCGTCAGACGGCGGGGACGGTGTCGTTCGAGCGGGGCGGGGTGGTAGCTGCAACGCTCGGCCGCGATCCCCAGCCGATCGGCGCGCGGTTGGTCCGGCAGGGGAAGATCTCGGCCGATCAGCTTGGCCGTGCTCTGGCGCTGCAGCACTCGGGGGACTCCCGTCGGCTGGGTGATATTCTGGTTGCGAGCGGCGCCATCGCGCGGCGTGAGCTCGACCGGCAGCTCAAGGCCCAGATCGAGGAGGCCATCTTCGAGCTGCTGGGGTGGTCCGAGGGCTACTTCCGTTTCGAGGACGGCGCGCCGTGCGAGGGAGTGGTCGAGGCCCCGGTTCGGATTCCGACCGAGGGGCTCCTCATGGAGGCGGCCCGCCGCAGCGATGAGTGGTCCCGGATCGAGGACAAGGTGCCCCACCTTCGCGTGGTCCCCCGGCTGCCGCCGGCCGACGCGGCCGCCGGCGAGCGGCTCGATCTGACGCCGCTGGAGTGGGAGGTTCTTGCCGCGGTGGACGGCGAGCAGGATCTGCACGCGCTCGCCGCGGCCCTGGGCCGGTCCGAGTTCGATGTCGCCCGCACGGTGTACACCCTCAGCGCCGCGGGAGTGATCGTGCTCGACAGTGGCGGCACACACGGCAAGGACAACGGCGGGCCTCAGATCCAGCTCGGGCCCGTCCGGCAGGCGGTTGCCCAGGGAGAATACGAGAAGGCCGCCGCCACTCTGCAGGAAGTGTTGCGATCCGATCCGCTCATGTCGGAGGCGCGCCGGCTGTTCGGAGTCTGTCAGGCAGCTCTGGGCCGCTTCCGCGGCGCGGCGGAAACCTGGAAGGCCTGGAGCCGGCTGGGCACGCACACCTCCGCCGAGGAGGCGCTCATGCCGGCGGTTGACCGGCTGAGGCAGGCGGCGGAGACATTGGCTGAAGAGCTGGAGAGTTACCGTGACTGATGATATCCGAGCGTTGACAGCGCGGCTGGCGGACGAGCCGTCGAGTCTTGCCTTCCTGGAGCTGGGCGAAGCCCTGCGGCGCCGGGCACAGCTGGAGGCAGCGTATAAGGTCGCTCGGGGAGGACTGAGCCGGTATCCCGGGCTGGCCGATGCTCACGATCTCCTGGGCCGTATTCTCGGTGACCAGGGCGACCTGGCCGGTGCATTCGACGCGTGGGCCGACGCCCTGCGATTCGACCCCATGCGAAGCGGCGCCCTTAAAGGCATCGGATTCCTCTACTTTCGAGCCGGCAACGTTGAGGCGGCGCTCGAGCACCTTCAGCGCGCTGCCGATATCGATCCGGACGACGAATCGATTGCCCAGGCCCTCGCTCGGGTGCGCACCGCGGCCCGGGCTACGCCGGCCGGTCAGCCGGAGCCGGCAGTGGACACCATCGCACCCGCTCCGGCGGCAGCAGGACCCCTGGGGGACGGCGGCAGCGCGACCTCGTCGTTCGCCGGTCCCGAGAGCGGCGATCAAGGAATAATGCTGGTCGATGGCAACGGTCTCCGGCTGAGCGGTAATCTCCGCAGCCCGAGCAATGTGGATGTGGGCGATCGGGTCGCCGCCGAGCTGGCCGGCGTGTCCAAGGAGGCATCCCGCACCGCCAAACTTCTCGGACTCGGCGCGTGGGTGGCCATCGCGGTGGAATCGCCCGAGGGCAATCTGTTCCTGGTGCCTCCTACGCCGCAGACCTTGCTGCTGACGGTGCGGGACCCCTCGCTTCCCATGGCACGACTGGGCCTGATCGCCGAGCGCGCGGCGCGTGATGCGCGAGCCTGGCTGGGAGTTCAGGAATGAGCCCCACCAATGCGGTGCTGGAGCGGTTAACCCGGGTGCCGGGAGTCCGCGGATCGTTGCTGATCTCGGCCACCGACGGGCTGGTGGTGGCGGAACGGCTCATGGACGGCATCGATGGTCGCGCCATCGCCGCCCTGGCGGCCAGTCTGATCCAGCGGCTGGTACGAGCCACTGCCGGGGCTGGAATGCGGATCCCCACCTTCGTACACCTGCGCGGCCATACCGGGTCGGTGCTTGCCGCCCCGGGCCGGAACGACCTCGTGCTGGTGGCGCTGGCGGGGGTGGACGCGAACCTGGGGCTCGCCCGGGTCGAGATGCTCGACGCGGTTGGTCGCCTCGCCTGATGCGTGCGCTCGAGCCATGGGTTGAAGCGCCACTGCAGACGTTCCTCACCGAGTCGTCGGCAAGGCTCATCCTGCTGATGACCACATCGGGTCAGGTTGTGGCGCAGCACGGATTCTCCCGCTCGTTCGAGGTGATGACCGCCGCCGCACTGGGGTCGGCCATCGTCGCTTCGACGGAGGAGCTGGCCCGGATCATGGGTTCGCCCCGCTTCGGCGCCGTGGTGCACGGGGGGAGCCAGCAGAGTTGCATGCTCTCCGCGTTCGGAACCCCGCGTGGCCGCTGGATCGGTCTTGTGGTCTTCGGGACCGAAACCTCGATCGGCATCGTGCAGCTGTTCTTCGACCAGATGGTGGAGGAGTTGGTGGGGGCGGCGCCTCGGGAGGAACCCACTCGGGCGCCGCTGGCCGAGAATTTCGAGAACGAGCTCAATGCGAGCCTCAAAGAGCTATTCGGACGGTAACGAATGTCACTGGTCAACTTCACCGCGCGCGAGATCACCTGCAAGATCGTCTACTACGGGCCGGGCCGGTCCGGGAAGACGACCAACCTGCAGTACGTCTATGGCCGGGTCCCCGAAGCCCGTCGCGGCCGAATGGTGTCGCTGGCGACCCAGACCGACCGGACGCTCTTCTTCGATTTCCTGCCCCTGGAGCTGGGCAACATCTCCGGCTTCAGTACCAAGTTCCAGCTCTAGACCGTGCCGGGCCAGAGCTACTACAACGCGACCCGGAAGCTGGTGCTCCAGGGCGCGGACGGGGTCGTCTTCGTGGCCGACAGTCAGGCGCGGCGGTTCGACGACAATATCGAGAGTCTGCAGAACCTGCAGGACAACCTGCTGGCACAGGGCGTGGACATCCGCCAGCTGCCGGTCGTCTTCCAGTACAACAAGCAGGATCTGCCCCGCGATCTGATTCTGACCCAGGAAGAGATGGATGACGCGCTGAACTTTCGCGCGGTCCAGAGCTTTTCCGCCGATGCACTGCACGGGACCGGTGTATTCGAGACCCTCAAGGGGGTGTCGGAGCTGGTGCTCAAGAAGCTCGCGGCTGGAAGCCAGGTCGCGTGAGCGCCACCATGAATCCGCTGTACCGGTTCGACACCCTGGTGGTCGGGGCGGCGAACCGTCTCGCGTTCACTGCGGCAAAGGCAGTGGCCGAGTCGCCCGGCACCGTCTACAACCCGCTCTTCGTCTATGCCCGTCCCGGTCTGGGGAAGACCCACCTCCTCATGGGTATCGGGCACGCAGCGCGGGCGATCAACCCAAGCCTGTCGGTCGAGTACCTCACTTTGGACGAGTTCGTGGAATCGTTTCATGCCGCCATCGCGGCCGGACAGGGCGAGGCGTACCGGAGGCGGTTCATCGACGTCGATCTTCTGCTGGTGGACGACGTCCAGTTCCTGACCCACCGCCGTGAGATGCAGTCGGAGCTGCTGCGACTCACCGATACCCTCCAGTCGGCGAACCGGCAGATCGTGCTCACCAGCGATCGACCGCCGGCGGAAATCGAAGCGCTGGACGAGCGTCTGGTCCGGCGATTCGCCGGGGGGCTCGTCATCGATGTGGCACCTCCCGACTATGAAACCCGGGTAGCGATCCTCCGGCGCAAAGCTGAAGAGCGGAGGGCAACGTTCGGCGGGGGCGTGCTGGAGGCCGTTGCGTCTCTCGCGATCCACAACGTACGCGAGCTGCTGGGCGCGCTCAACCGGTTGGTGGCATTCCAGGCGGTGAGCGACACGCCGCTGCTGCCGGCCCAGGCCCGGGCACTGGCGGGCGGGTCGGACGCGGTCGATGCGGCGGCGCCGGAGCAGCAGCCCCCCGACGAGTTCGGCGACTTTCTCTCCGACATCACCGCCACGGTTGCCCAGCAGGTGGACTCCTGGCGCACCAAGGTTGCCGCGGCCATCCTGCGCTGGGAAGGCGAAGGATTCAGCACCACCCGGATCGAGGCCCTCCTGCATCAGGAGATGACCGCAGACCCGGAAGAAATGCTGCGTCAGTTCGAGTCTGATGTGGCCCGGCTAAGGTCCCTCCACGCGGAGGCTGCTGAGCTGGCACCCGATCTGGCGGGCTCGACCGCCTTTCGCGATCCGGACGACATCGCCGGCGCCGAGGCCCTCGTCAGTCGTGCCCGCCAGGGGGCCCACCCGCCACCCTCACCCTCGCCCCTCTGGAAGCTGGACGAGCTGGTCGAAGCCGCCGGCAATCGCATGGCCCTGCAGGCGGCGCGGGCGGTCGTGGCGGAGCCGGCCATTCGCTATAACCCGCTCGTCATCGTGGGTCCCAGCGGTGTGGGGAAGACGCATCTGCTCCACGCGCTCGGCAACGCCCTCACGGCCGCAGGGAAGAGTCCCGTCGCCTGCCTCAGCGCCCACGAGCTCACCAGCGAGCTCATCGATGCCATCGACCGCAACGCCGTGGGAGTCTGGCGCGCGCGGTACCGGACCGCCGCCGCGTTTTTGCTGGACGATGTGCATCTCCTCGCGAACAAGGACCGGAGCCAGGACGAGCTGTTCGTTCTGTTCAACTTCCTGATCGAGGCCGGCCGCCAGATGATCTTCACCTCCACCGTGCCGCTCTCGGAGCTGACCGGCGTGGAGGCGCGGCTCCGGACTCGGCTGGAGGGCGGCCTCGTGGTCGACCTGCCGGCGCCCGATCGGGAAATCAAGCACCAGGTGCTCGAGCGGCTGGTCCTCGCGAAAGCGGGAGCACCCGACGCCGATCTGGTGGATTATCTCGGCTCCCGTCCGGCGGAGTCGGTGCGCGTGGTGCACGGGCTCTTTCAGCGGGTGCTCAATGCCGCCGAGTCCAGTGGTGGCGCGCCGACGGTGGCGCTCGCCCGCGAGGTGCTGGAGGCCCCGGCGCCCAAGCCCTCCCGGCGTCCGCTGGCCACCCGATCGAGCGGCATCGTGGCACCCGCGAGCGGGGCCAAGAGCCGGGAAAAGGTGGTCTGGGACTGGCCCGATGTGGGCGATCGCATCGTCGAGGAGTGGCGCTGATGGCCATCAAGGGCAGCCTCAAGGAGGCCAGTCTACCCGACGTGATCCAGTTGCTGTTTCTGGGCCGACGCACGGGCTGTCTGGCCCTGGCCGACCGGCACAACTTCGGGACCATCTACCTCGACGAGGGGCAGATCACCTATGCCACCATCGTCAACCGCCGGGATCGTCTGGGCGATCTGCTGATCCGAAAGGGCCGCATCACCGCGGAGCAGCTCGAGCGCGCCATTGCGGCGCAGGAGGATGACCGCGAGCACAAGCTGGGCGAGATCCTCGTCGGGCTCGGGACGCTGACCCGGGCCGAGCTGGAAGACTACATGCGGATCCAGATCGAGGAGGCCGTCTACTACCTGTTCACCTGGACCTCGGGGACCTTCAACTTCGAGGCCGGCCTCCGGCCCGAGAGCGAGGACTTTCTAGTTCGAATCAGCCCGGAGGCCCTGTTGCTCGAGGGCGCCCGCCGGGTGGACGAATGGAGCCTGATCGAGAAGAAGGTTCCCTCGTTCGATCTCATCTTCTCGGTTGACCAGGACCACATCGGGCAGTCGGCTCCGACTCTCTCGTCGGAACAGCAGCGGCTGCTCCCGCTGATCGACGGCACTCGCGATGTGCAGCAGATCATTGACCAATCCGGTCTGGTCGAGTTCGAGGTCGGGAAAGCGCTCTATGGCTTGATCACCGCCGGGTTCGCCCACCGGGTCGGCACCTCAACGGCGGCTGCGCCCAAGGCCAACGACAGCCGGGTGGACGAGCACCGGAACCTGGGCGTCGCCTTCTACAAAGCGGGGATGCTCGACGAAGCGCTGCGGGAATTCCGGCGGGTTACCGATCTGCGTCCCTCCGACAGCTCCGCGCCGCTGTTCCTCGGTCTTATCGCCATCCGTCAGGCTCGATGGGAGGAGGCGGCCGTGGCGCTCCGGCAAGCCTCGGTGTCCGGGGTGCCGAAGCCGGCGGCACTTCACAATCTGGGGTTTGCGCTGGAACAGCTGGGTCGCCTGGACGAGGCGGAGGCGGCGTACGGCGATGCGGCGGGCCGCGCGCGCGGGGATCCGAGGATCACTCTGGGCTGGAGTATCGTCGCGCTGAAGCGGGGGGACCACACCGTGGCCCACGCCCGGCTGGTGAGTACCCGCGAGCTGCTCAAGGCCAAGCCGGCTCCGGCGCTCTGGTATTGGGCGTCCAGCCTCGCCTGCGCGGGCCTGAACGACGGAGAGGGTGCCCTGAAGGCCGCCCGGGACGGGGTCGCCGCGTTTCCCGGCAATGCCGTGCTGCAGAACAACCTCGCCGTGCTGCTCGAGCTGAATGGCGACCTCGACGGAGCCGAGGCGATGCTGCGTGCGGCTCTGGCCGAGGATCCGTCGTTGCCCCAGGTTTCCAAAAACCTGGCGGACATTCTCTACCGCAATGGCCGCTACGAAGAGGCCGCGGAAGCGTACGAGCGAGCAGCCAAGCTCAACCCCGAGCTGGGCGACGACCTGTATTTCAAGCTGGGCAACATCGCCTACAAGAAGCGGGATCACGCCCGGGCCAGGGAGAGCTGGGCCCAGGCCACCTCGCTGAATCCCGGCCATGAGCTGGCACGGGCCAACCTCGAGATGCTGGACCTGGCGCAATGATGCCCGCGGATGACGCGGCCTTTGCCGCGCTGACCCGAAAGATCTCCCGGGAGGCGGGACTAACTCTCGACGCTTACAAGGACAAGTGCCTTCGTCGCCGTATCGCGGTTCGCATGCGGGCATGCGGAGTCCACAGCTTTTCTGACTACCAGACAGTGCTCGATCGCAGCCCAGCCGAATACGAGCGGTTGAAGGATGCGATCACCATCAACGTCACCCGGTTCTACCGCAACGCGGACACCTGGAACCTGCTGCGAGCCGGACTGCTGCAAGAGGTTTGTGAGGGAGACACTGGGGAAGTGAGCGCCTGGAGCGCCGGTTGCTCGTCGGGCGAAGAACCGTATACCCTGGCTATCCTGATGGCCGATTACTTCGACCGGCAGGGGAAGCCCGAGCGGCTCGGCGGGGTCACCGTCGATGCCACGGACATCGACCGGCAATCACTCGAGCGCGCCAAGGCGGGCCGCTACAAGCGGGAGGCCCTCGCCGAGGTTCCCGGGGACCTGGCCCAGCGGTATTTCGAGCACGATAGAGACGAGTGCCAGGTGATCGAGCGGGTTCGTAGCCGCGTGATGGTGCAAGCACTCGACCTCAACCGTGAGCCGCCGCTGCGGCGTAACTACCGGCTCATCCTCTGTCGCAACGTCGTCATCTACTTCGAGCGCCCCACCCAGGAACGGGTGTTCACCGCGTTTGCCGACTCGCTGGCTCCGGGTGGCCTTCTTGTTTTGGGGAAGGTCGAGACCCTGTTCGGCCCTACCCGCGAGCGCTTCACCCTGCTCGATCCGCGCGAGCGGATTTACCGGCTCAATCCATGAGCGGCCGGGTAGTCGTGGTGAAGGTGGCTGACCTCCGCTGCGGGCTGGGCAATGACACCCTGCTCACCGTGGGGCTGGGCAGCTGTGTTGCCATCCTCCTGTACGATGCCGAGGCCAGGATCGGCGGCATGGCGCACATCCTCCTTCCATCGCCGGCGTTGAGCCGGAAGGACAGCAACCCCGCCAAGTTTCCCCAGACCGCGGTGCCTCGGCTGCTGGAGCTGATGACTGCCGATGGCGCCAGGTCGGAACGGATCACGGCCCGCCTGGCCGGAGGCGCCAGCATGTTCGCGGCGCTCGCGCCGCCCGGCACGATCCAGATGGGCGAGCGCAATCTGGTGGCGGCAAGACAGGTGCTGAACAGCCACCGGCTTCCCCTCACTGGGGAAGCGGTGGGGGGTGACTTCGGCCGCACGGTACGGTTTCGGATGTGCGATGGCCAGGTCGAGATCAGCACGGTGTCCCATGGGGTCCAGCATCTCTGAGCCGGGCCGCGTGCTCGTGGTGGACGACAGCCCTTTCTTCCGCCGCCTCCTGAGCGATGTGGTCGACGCTTCGGGCGAGTTCCAGGTCGTGGCCACGGCTCGAGACGGCATGGATGCGCTTCGAAAGGTGCGGGCCTACACGCCTGATGTGGTCCTGATGGATATCGAGATGCCGGAGCTCGACGGCCTCGGCGCGATCGGACACATCATGGCGGAATCGCCCCGGGCCATTGTGGTGGTGAGCGCGCATGTCGGTCCCGGAGCCGTCGCCGCCATTCGGGCGCTGGAGCTCGGAGCGGTGGATCTGGTGGCCAAGGAGGAAGGGCGGGGAGCCGAGGCGAATGCTCGCTTCGCCGACCGGTTGATGATCGTACTCCGTGCCGCGCGAGCCGCTGAGGTCAAGCGGCTGGGCGCGCCCGAGCGCCGAGAGCGTGAGACGATTCCGGGACCCCAGTCCACCGCCACCGGGGCGGCCCGGTTGTGCGTGGCCGTTGCAGCATCGACCGGTGGCCCGCGTGCGCTGGCCGAGGTGGTGCCCAGGCTGCCGATCGGATTCGATGCCGCCGTGCTGATCGTGCAGCACATGCCGCCGAAGTTCACCCGGAGTCTGGCCGAGCGTCTGGCCGCCCAGAGCAGGTTCAGGGTGGTCGAGGCTCAGCACGGCATGCCGGTGCTCACCGACACCGCCTACGTGGCGCCGGGAGACTATCACATGCGGGTGGTTCTGGGACCGAACGGACTGTTGCTCACCCTGGACCAGGAACCCAGCATCTGGGGCGTACGGCCTGCCGCAGATCCGCTCTTTGCCAGCGTGGCAGCCCAGTTCGGCCCCCGTGCCATCGGGGTCGTTCTGACCGGTATCGGGCGCGATGGCGCTGAGGGGCTGCGCAAGATCCACGATGCCGGCGGTATCGGCATCGCGCAGGACCGGGAGAGCGCGACCGTCTACGGAATGCCGGCGGCCGCACTGCACGCCGGAGGGGCGCGCTACGTCCTTCCGGTCACTGCTATCGCCGCTCAGATCGCCGAGGAGCTGGGCCGGATGAGGCCGCAATGAGCCGCGCCGCGGGGGGTTTTCTCCTGGTGCGCACCGGAGATAGACGCGTCGGGCTGGAGCTGGCGCATGTGGTCGAGGTCACCCAGATCGGTGCGGTGCACCCGGTCCCCACTCGCGAGCGAGCCGTACGGGGTCTCGCCACGGTGCACGGACGATTGATACCGGTGCTCCATCTGGGCTCGCTGCTGGACCTCGCCGAGTGTCCGGCCACGGTTGGCGATCTGATCGTGGTGGTGACCGTTGACGGCCGCCGGGTCGGGCTGGAGATCGATGATGCAGAAGTGATTGTCCGCGAGCCGGCTCTTCCGGTTCCACCCGGTGCGACCTTTCCCTGGGCCATCGGTGTCGCCCAGCATGCCGACGGACTGGTTCCCCTGCTGGACCTCACCGCGCTGAGCTCACGCTTTATGGAGGCTTCATCGGCATGAACACCGACGACGACATCCAGGTCGTGACCTTCCGGGTGGGCCGGCAGGAGTTTGCCTTCGACATCCTTCAGGTCGAGCGCATCCTCCGGTACACCGAGCCGTCCCCCTTGCCCCGGGCGCCCCAGTTTCTCGAGGGCGTGATGCAGTACGGGGACGGTGCGGTGCCGGTACTCGATCTGCGTAAGCGGTTCGAGCTGGAGGCGACCATCGGTGAGGAGACCCGCCTCATGGTGCTGGAGCTCGAGACCCAGCGGGTGGCGGTCCTGGTGGACGAAGTCCGCGAGGTGATGCGGGTGGATACCACCACCATCACCGCTCCCGGCCCGATGGTGAGCGGGCTGGCGGCGGTCTATATCTCCGGCATTATCACCCGGCCCGGGCGCACTATTATCATCCTCAACGCGCGCAAGCTGCTTTCAGCTACCGAGCGGCTGGCGTTGGAAAAGCTGGGAGCGGCGTAAGGTGAGCGACCAGTGGCTCGAGGAGCTTCGGACCCAGCTCAAGGAGATTTCCGGGCGCGTCGACGCCGAGACCGCCCCAGCCGACCGGGATGCCCTCAAGCGGGAGATCATTGCGCTGTTCAAGCGGGTGGACGGGACGCTCACCGATCTCGCCCAGATCAAGGACGATATCCGGGGGCTGGTGGAGCGGTACAAACAGGGGAACAGCGTCGCTGAGACCAGCCCGGTACCCCAGTTCAACGGCGATCGCCCTGCGGTGCACGCCGACCACCTCGGTGCTTCCACTTACATAGAGAAGGGCTGGAGCCTGATCTCGCTGGGCGATTACCCCGGAGCCGTCCAGGCGCTCGACAAGGCATTGTCATTGTCGCCCGGTGCGGTGCAGGCGCAATCGTTGCTGGGCTGGGCCCAGATGCTCGATGAGGATTATGACGAAGCACTGGGGAACTTCTCCAAGGTGCTCATGAAGGAGCCGGCCAACGCTCTGGCCCGTATCAATGTCGGATACATCTGTCTCAAGAAGGGCATCTTCGGCGAGGCGATCGAGTACCTCTCGAAGGCCATCCGGCTGGACAACGACCGCAAAGCGACCTTGTACGCGCACTATTATCTGGGGCTGGTGTACCTGGAGCGCGAAATGTATGAAGACGCGCAGTCGTTTCTTCGGAAGACTCTCAAGCTGGGCCCGAACCTGATCGAAGCCTACTTTGAGCTGGGCCGGGCTCTCTGGCTCGGTGGCGAGCGGGATGAGGCCGTGCGCGTCTGGACCAGCGGTTACAAGGCCAACAAGTTCAACCCATGGGCCAAGCGGTGCCAGGAGATGTTGGACGTGGCCTCCGCTGGAGGTGAAGTCCCTCGCAGCCCCCTCGCCTAGCAGTCCTCCGTTCGTTGGTGGTCGGTTTTCACCTTTCGATCATGCCCGGGAATAGCCTCGCGGCGCTGCAGGGAGAGCCTGCCGCGGTGCGTGTGGGGCAGGTGACAGTGGTGACCTGGCCCGGACAAGGCAGCCTGGGCGTCGAGCTGGCCCGGCGAGCCGGCCGTCCCACCGAGTGGCCCGGCCTGGGCCTCAGGACCCCCGGTCCGCTCCGGCTCATCGTCGTGCCCAACGCCCGCCAGCTCGACTCTCTCTCCGGCGGGCGGGCCCCGGAATGGGGGGCAGGAGTGGCCCTGCCCGGTGCCCGCACCATCCTGCTCCGCGCCGATCGCGACGACCTGTATGGAACTCTCCGGCACGAGCTGGCGCACCTGGCCCTGCATCAGGCGGTGAAGGGGCGGGTGCCGCTGTGGTTCGATGAAGGCTACGCCTCCTGGGCTGCGGGCGAGTGGGACCGCCTGGGCGTGCTCGACCTCAACCTGGCCGTCGTACGGGGTGCGGTCCCGGATCTCCGGGCGCTCGATGGTGCGCTCCGTGGGTCGGCGTCAACCGCTGACGCGGCCTACGCCCTGGCCGTGTCAGCCGTGACCGAGCTGGCGCGGAGGAATCCGTCCCGATCGTTGACTCCGCTCCTGCAGCGGCTGGAGGCCGGCGAGGACTTCGATGCGGCGGTGCTGGCCACGACCGGCCTCACGATTCCCCAGTTTGATACCCAGTGGCGCCGCACCATCCGCCGGAGATACAGCCTCGCCACCTGGCTCCTGGCCGGCGGCGGGTGGGGAATACTGGCCTTTTCGATGTGGGCCCTGGTGCGCATTCGCCGTAAGGCTGACCTGCCCCGTCGTGCTGCCCTCGACGAGGGGTGGGAGCTTCCGCCCGAAACGACGGACACGCCTGAACTTGACCGAACCCAGGAACCGTAGTAGCCTCAAGCCCTATGTCCAATCCTCGCCCCTCCGCACCGCAGCGCCATTTTGTGCTCGCGCCGCGGAACCTCATCATTCTCGCGGTGGCGGTGGTGGTTCTGATCGCGGGTTACTTGACTCTGCAGGCCGGGCATCCCAGTGCGGCAGCGGTACTTCTGGTCTTCGGCTATTGCGTGCTGTTTCCGATCGGTATCGCGTCCTAGCGAGAGTGTCGGTCATCACGGCACGGTCCCTGCATTATTGCTAATTCGAAGTAGGCCCGCGTCGCTCCCGGGCGAATAGCTCAGCTGGTTCAGAGCGCCTGCCTTACACGCAGGATGTCGGGGGTTCGAATCCCTCTTCGCCCATATTTTGTACCGCGTACAGACGCGGGCTGTTCCTGGCCCCACGAGGGCTGCCCTGTCGGAGGATGAGGAATGAATCTGTTGCGTTTGGCCCTTCTCGCGCTCGTCGCTGTGGCTTCCACCGCGCCGGTAGCTGCGCAAGGCATACCCCGCGGTTCCCGCACTCAAACTGTGGCTAACACGGCGCCGCGACTGATGGTCGCCAACCCGTTCGCGTTCGCTTCCGCTGACTCGGCGACGGCAGTGAAGATCGGCACCGCCGCCCGAGAAGAGATGAAGAGCATCGCCGGCCGGAGCTTCAACGTCGTCGAACAGGCCCAGATGAACGACGCCCTGAAGCAATACGGATATCCGGTTGACGCCATTCTCAGCCCGCCTCTGGCCACCACCCTGGCCAAAAACATCCAGGCCCGAGTGCTGGTGAGCGGAACGCTGTCGCGTGGTGCGGGAGGTCGCACCTCGGTGACCGCCCGGCTCACCGGCGTGAACGACGACGCCGGCAACGTGGTCACCCTTTCTCAGGCACAGGGGCAGAGCCTCGAGGACTTCGGCAAGAAAGTGGCTCAGGCGTTGGGACCAGCGGTGAAGTCACTCCCGGATGCCAAGGCCTGCGTAGACCAGCACGCCACCAAGCCGGACAAGGCCGCGGAGGCGGCGAACAAGGCGATCAAGGTACTGCCCGATCATGGGCTCGCTCAGTTCTGCCTGGCCCAGATCGCCAAGGCGCAGAAGAAGCCGGCCGAAGTGGTCAAGCACCTTCAGGCGGCGGTTAAGGGGGATCCTTTAAGCCTCCCGGCGTGGACTGCGCTGGCCGAGCATTACCAGGCGGCCAAAGATACTGCCAGCACGCTATCTGCATTCAAACAGATGCTGCGTGTCGCTCCGACCAACCAGGCTATGCGGGAGAGGCTGTTCAAGTACTTCCTGGCCTCCGGGCATCCCGAGACTGCGCGGGAGGTTGCTGACGAGGGCCTGAAGCTGGATCCCTACAACGCCGACCTGTACGACTTGAAGAGCAACGCGTGCCTCTTCCTCGGCGACTTCAAGTGCGCGGTGGATGCCCTCGAGACGATGTACGCGACCGACTCGACCAAGGCCGATACCCTCTTCTTTACCAAGATCTCGGTGGCCGCCAAGGAGGGGGGAGATGCAACCCGGTTGGTCAAGTGGGCTCAGATGGGGACCAAGAAGTATCCCGATAACCGTACCCTCCTCGGCTATCTGAATAGCGGATACGCGCTCGCGGGGCCGACCGATAGCGTCATCGCGGTCACCAATCGAATTATTGCCGGCGACACGACTGAGAGCGGCGTGGATGCCGCGCTGGGCGCGGCGAAGGCTCTTCTCCTTCCGCCGGAGCCGGCGACGAAAGACAGCGCCGCCGCTGCGGGAGCCGGAGCCCGGCCGGACACTTCGAAGGCCGCCCCGGTTGCGCGGGACACGACTGGATTCAAGCCCCGGCCCAAGGAGGCAGTTCCTTTCCTGGAATTCGTCACCAAGCATGGCGATGCCCAGCGCAAGGAACAGGCGGCTGCCCTGCTGTATACCGCCGCCGCTCCGCTCCTCCAGGCTCCTCAGGACCTGGAAGGCGCCTCGGAGCTGCTCCGGTTAGCGGTCCAATCGTCCAACCCGACGGGGAAGGTGTACCCCGCCGCCAACTACCTGCTGGGCCTGGCAACGCTGTTTCAGGTTCCGAAGATCGACCCCATAACCGAGAAGACGAAGTCGTGCGACGGGGCCAGACAGGAGCAGGCCCTTCTGGCCACCGCAGACTCCGCGCTGACTGCCGGACGAACAGCCAACCCGCAAGCGGTTGACAAGAATCTCGGCATCATCAAGCAGTACCGGCCGCGTATCGCGTCGATGCTGAAGGCGTACTGTAAGGGGAAGTGAGCTGATGGCTGATAGCCCATAGCCCATAGCCCGGAGCCTCTATATATTCCGCCCTCCGTTCAGGGGGCTGTAGCTCAGCTTGGTTAGAGTGCCGCACTGTCACTGCGGAGGTCGCGGGTTCGAGCCCCGTCAGCCCCGCTCGCCCTGATAAAACCCTCACCCCGTCCGAACGGACGGGGTGTTGTGTTTCGGCCAGTCAGAGGCGCCGATGCCCGATCAGAATTCAACGTTTCACGTGCCGGTGCTCCTGGCCCCGATCCTTGCGGCGGCCGCTGGAGCTCGGCGAGCCGTGGACGCCACCCTGGGCGATGGCGGCCACTCGGCGGCGCTGCTCGATCAAGGGTTGGAGGTGCTCGGGATCGACCGGGATCCGGACGCGTTGGCGGTGAGCCGGGCTCGGCTGGGTGGCCGCAGGATCCAGTACCTTCAGGCGCCCTATGCCTCGCCTGAGGCAGTGGCGGCAGCCGCCGCGTTTGGGCCGGATTTCATTCTGCTCGACCTGGGCGTCTCCTCCCGACAACTGGACGAGGAGGCTCGCGGATTTACCTTCCGTCCTGGCGCCCCGTTGGACATGCGAATGGCCCGAACGGGAAACTCAGCCGCCGATCTCCTGAACACCTCGGACGAGCGAACGCTGGAGGCTCTCTTCCGGGACTATGGCGACGAGCGGCGGGCCCGCCGTCTGGCCTCCGAGATCGTGCGGCGCCGGGCACGACGACCGTTCACGATCAGCGACGATCTGGTGAATGCCATTCGGGCCACCCTGGGTGCCAAGGCCGGGCCGTCGGAGTTCGCCCGGCTCTTTCAGGCGGTACGGATGGCGGTCAACGATGAGCCGGCGGAGCTCGAGCGGGGCCTGACGGCGTTCCGCGATGCGCTCAAGCCGGGCGGACGGTTGGCCATCATTACCTATCACTCCGGCGAAGACCGGCTGGTCAAGCAATCGTTTCGAGACTGGGCTCGAAGCTGCGTGTGTCCGACCGAGCTTCCGATCTGCATCTGCCGCGGCCGGTCTCTCGGCCGGGTAGAGCCCCGGAAGCCAATCGTGCCCGAGCCGGCCGAGTTGGCGGAGAACCCTCGAGCCAGGAGCGCCAAACTGCGGATCTTTCAGGCTGATGAAACCGCTTAAAGGCCGCCATTGGGTACTGCTTTGGCTCTTGATTTTTTTGGGAGCGGCCGTGGCGGTGGTAACCCGTCAGACGGCGGCGTTGCGCACGGCCCGCCAGCTCCACGATCTGCGTGAAGAGCGCGGCAGCCTGGAAGCCCGCCGCGCAGAGCTCGAACGTCGAATCCGGGTGGCGTCCAGCCGCCAGGTCCTGGTACCTAAAGCAAAGCGGACCTTTGGCCTGCATGAGCCGGCCGACTCCGAGTTCGTGCTCTTCCCGGTTCCGGCCACCCCGGGAGTGAGCGCTCCCTGATGGCTCGGCCCCAGGCCCGTATCGCCGCCATCCAGTTCGGCTTCGCACTGGGTGTGGTGGCCATTGTCGCGCGGGCGGTTCAACTCCAGCTGATCCAGGGCGACCGGTGGTCGCAAGAGGCAGAGCGCCAGCGCACTGAGCGCGCTATTCTTCCCGCCCGTCGCGGCGCTCTGTTCGACCGGAACGGGGTGCCCCTCGCGGTCAGCCAGGAGTTCTATCACGTCGGCGTGGCCCCGAACGAGGTCACCGATGCCCGCGCCGTTCAACTGCTGAGCCGGCAGCTTGGCGTCTCCCGGGCCGCGCTCGAGCGCGATTTTCGCGGCGGAAAGCGATGGATCTATTTCCATGGGCCCTTCACTGCCACCCGGGTACAGCCGCTGCGCCGGATGCCCGGCGTGCATCTCACGGGCGATTTCCAGCGCTTCTATCCCTTCCGCGGCCTGGCCCGCCCCATCATCGGCGGTCTGTCGCCGGATGGCCCGGCGGGAGCGGCGGGCCTGGAGCTCTCGCTGGACTCGATTCTGACGGGTGAGCCGGGTGAAGCGGTGCTTCTCAAGGACCGGGCGGGCCGGCGGTACGACTCGCCATCCCGGCTGGTCCGAGAGCCGGTTCCGGGGAATGACGTGGTCCTCACGCTGGATGCGGAGCTGCAGGAGATAGCCGAGCGCGGCCTCGATGACGCGCTGGCGGAGATGCAAGCCGACGGGGGAGATGTCGTGTTTCTCGACCCGACCACGGGTGAGCTGCTTGCCCTGGCATCGCGCCAGGCACGGGGATCCGGCTTCGGATCGGTGCGTGCCTCGACCTTTACTGATCCCTTCGAACCGGGGTCCACTGCCAAGCTGTTTACCGCGGCGGCGCTGCTCAAGCATGGAAAGGTGAGCGGCAGGGATGCTGTGTTTGTCGAGGGTGGCCGGTGGCAGATGCCGGTCAACAGCAGCGGGCGCACACGTTTGATCACCGACGTGCACAAGACCACCGGAAACCTCACCCTGGCGGAGACGGTGCAGATCTCCAGCAACGTGGGAATGGCAAAGTTTTCATCCCGGCTGTCGCCCGAAGAACAGTTCGAGATGCTGCGCGACTTCGGGTTTGGGACGCCGGCAGGGACCGAGTTTCCATCGGAGTCGAGAGGGCGGCTGGCCCGGCCCGACAAATGGCAGCCGATGTACACCCGGGCGAGCATGGCAATGGGATACGAGTTCGGGGTCACCCCGGTCCAGCTGGCGGCGGCGTACGCCGCTATCGCCAACGAGGGTCTGTTGCTCACGCCGACGCTGGTGCGCGAGGTCCGCGATCCTGCCGGCGTTGTCCTGTATCGTCATGAGCCCGAGCCGGTTCGGAGGGTGGTGACGCCCCAGGTGGCGGCCCAGCTCCGTCAGTTCATGAAGGATGCCGTGGGAGCAGGCGGGACTGGTGGCGGAGCCCAGCTGACCAACTACTCGTTGCTCGGAAAGACCGGCACCGCGGTGCGATTCGAGGGCGGACGGTACGTGAAGGGGGAATACACCGCCTCGTTTGCCGCGCTGTTCCCGGCTGAAGATCCGCAGCTGGTAGTAGTCGTCAAGATCGATAACCCAACCGGCAAATACTACGGAGGTCTCACGGCTGCTCCAGTCACCCGGACCATGCTGCAGCAGGCACTCGCCTCCCGCAGGATCGGCATCGACCGGAGCCGCCTCACTCCCCGCGACAGCACTTCTCCCCGACTGCCGGAGCCGGCCATCCTGCCGGCCGGAATGCCCCGCGTGGTGATCTCCTGGCCATATCAGCCTGATCGCCAGAGCGTCGGCATGCGGCCCATCCCGGCAGTAGCAGGGCAACCGGTGCGAGAGGCCGCGCTGGCACTCCATCGGCGCGGCTTTCGGGTGAGCCTCCGGGGCCTGGGGCGGGTGACCCGTACACTCCCGGCCGCGGGTGAGACCGCTAAGGCAGGGACAGCCGTGATCGTCTGGGCCGACCAGTGAGCGCCCCATGCCGCTGACCTGGACCGCCCTGCTCGATGAGCTCCGCCGATCCGATCTGCTCGTTGCCGCCCCATCGAAGGGAGAGGACCCGAGCGGCATCGGCGTCGACAGCCGGACCGTCCTTCCCGGAATGCTCTACATGGCGATTCGCGGCTCCCAGTCGGACGGCCACCGCTTCGTGGGTGATGCGGTGCGCCGCGGCGCCAAGGCCATCGTGGTGGAGACGCCGCAGCAGGCAGGTGTCCCCGAGATCGTGGTGCGGGACAGTCAACGGGCCGCCCTGGTCCTGGGCAGCGCATGGTACGGGCATCCGGCGCGCGCCCTCACGCTGATCGGGGTGACCGGCACCAACGGCAAGACCACCACCACCGGGCTGATCCGTCACCTTCTCAACCAGCGCGACGGGGCCGGGAGCATCGGAACGCTGGGCGCCTTCGATGGGCGAGGGGAGCCGATCCCTTCGACGGCCGGTTCGTTGACCACTCCGGGCCCGATCGATCTGCAGGCCACGCTCGCGGCCATGGCTCAACGTGGGGTCACCCATGTCGCCATGGAGACGTCTTCCCACAGTCTGGACCAACGCCGGCTCGACGGACTCACGTTCGCCGCCGGGGTCTTCACCAACCTCACGCGCGATCATCTCGATTATCACGGAACGATGGAGGCTTACCTCGCATCGAAGCTCCGGCTGAGCGCTCTGCTCGGGCTCAGCGGAATCGAGGTGGTCAACCTGGACGACGATGCCTGGCAGGCAATGTCACCCCGGATGCCAAGGCTCACCTTCGGGCTTCATCCAGCGGCCGACGTAAGGGCCACCGGCCTGGTGCTCGATGCGGCCGGATCCCGATTCCAGCTGGCCGGCCGGTTCGGGTCGGCCGAGGTTTCCCTCCCGCTATTGGGTGATTTCAACGTCGCCAACGCACTTGCCGCGGCGGCGACGGCATTGGGCCTGGGCCGGCCGATGGGCGAAGTGGCCACGCGGCTCTCATCGGCTCCCCAGGTGCCGGGCCGGATGGAACGGATCAGCGACACGCCATGCATTGTGCTGCGGGACTACGCCCATACTCCGGACGCGCTGGAGCGAGCCCTGACGTCGCTGCGGCCGCTGACCAGCGGACGTCTCATCGTGGTGTTCGGATGCGGCGGAGACCGGGACCGGGGCAAGCGGCCGATCATGGGCCGGATCGCCGCGGAGCTCTCGCACTTGGCCATCGCGACCTCCGACAACCCCCGCACCGAAAACCCCGATGCCATCATCGATGATATCGAGCAGGGAATGGGAGGCATGCCCCATTTACGAATCTCAGACCGGCTGACCGCCATTCAGGCCGCGCTGAACGAAGGGCGGGCCGGCGATACCATCCTTCTCGCCGGCAAGGGCCATGAGACTTATCAGGTCATCGGCAGCGAGAAGATCGACTTCGATGAACGGGAGATCGTTCGAAGAGCAGTGAGAGGTAAGAAGTGAGCGATGAGCAGGCCGCCACCCGGACGCCGCCCTGGTCAGAGTCGACGGTCCGCGAGGCCCTGGAATTGCCAGGTGTCGCCGCACGAAGTCCAGTGACCTTCTCGGAAATTTCCAGCGATACCCGAGCGATCAGACCTGGGGCGTTATTCGTGGCGCTTCAGGGTGGGCGGTTCGACGGGCATGATCATCTCGCCGCCGCCGCAGCCTCGGGGGCGGCGGGAGCCGTTGTGCGTCAGGGGACGGCCCCGGTCCCTGGCCTGATGCTGTTCGAGGTCCCGGATACGCTACGCGCCTTGGGACTTCTGGCTCGCGCGCGCCGGCGAACTCTCAAGGGCCCCGTCATCGCAGTGACCGGGACCAATGGAAAGACGAGTACGAAGGAGATGCTCGCCGCGGTGGTCGGCACCCGCTACGCCACGTATGCCACCCGCGCAAATCTCAACAATCTGGTTGGTGTTCCGCTGACCATTCTCGAGGCGCCGGCCGATACCGAGGCGCTCGTCGTCGAGGCCGGGGCCAACCTGCCGGGCGAGATCGCGCGATACCGTGAGATCATCGAGCCTTCGTTGACCATCGTCACTAACGCGGTGGCGGGACACCTGGAAGGCTTTGGGTCACTCGCTGGGGTGGTGGCGGAAAAGCTCTCTCTCACTGACGGCGTGCCGCTCGCGATAGTGGGTGTGGAACCTCCCGAACTCGCCACCGGAGCCCGGAAACTGGCCAAGCGGGTGCGTACCGCCGCGCTCCACCGGGCCGATCTCACCCCGGAGAAGGTGACCCTCGACGAGTCGGCCCGGCCCGTCATCACGATCGGCGGAGCCACATTCGTACTGGCGGTTCGCGGCATGCATCAGGCCGACAATGCCATCCGCGTGTGGGCGGTGGTTCAAGCGCTGGGCCTCGATCCCCAGGCCGCGGCGCAGGCGCTGGAGGGATTCTCGATGCCGGGCGGCCGAGGCGAGCTGCTGCAGGAGGGAGCGCTGACGATTCTGAACGATTGCTACAACGCGAATCCTCAGTCGTTTCGCGCCGCGATTGCCACTGCGGATGCGCTGCGGGGTGAGCGACGGCTGGTGTTCGTGGCCGGCACCATGCGAGAGCTGGGCGAGGACTCCACCGCGCTCCACCTGGAGGTGGCCGACGCGCTGGTCAAGCTGAACCCCGATCTCCTGGCGGCGGTGGGTGATTTCGTTCCCGCCCTGGCGCGCCACGCCGCGACACTTGGCGACCGCCTGATCACTGCCGCGGATCCGCTGGCCCTGGCCCCGACTCTGGCCCAGCGTCTGCAGGGAAACGAGATGGTGGTGCTGAAAGCATCCCGCGGGGTAGCCCTGGAGCGTATACTTCCGGCACTCGCGGCCCGCGCGAAGAATCCAGGTGCTCCCCCGGCACCTCTCCGTTCTCACTGAGGACTGATGTTCTATCACTGGCTCGCCCCGCTCGGCAAGCAGTACATCATCTTCAATCTCTTCAACTACATCAGCTTCCGCGCTGCGGGGGCCACTGTCACGGCATTGTTGCTAGCCTTTGTGCTGGGGCCCTCGGTGATCCGACGGCTGCGGGAGAAAAAGGTGGGGCAGGTGATCCGGGCGGAAGGGCCCGCGAGCCATCAGACCAAGCGCGGCACGCCCACCATGGGCGGCCTCATCATCCTCTTTGCCACCATCGTACCGACCCTGCTCTGGGCGCCGCTCACTAACCGCTTCGTGGTGGTGGCGATGCTCTCGACTCTGTGGATGGGGTGCATCGGGTTTCTCGACGACTATCTCAAGATCGTTCAGGGCAAGTCCCGCGGGCTGGTGGCCCGGTGGAAACTGGCAGGGCAGTGCAGCTTCGGCCTCCTGCTCGGGCTGTTCCTCGCGTTCAACCCCGTCGTCCCGGTCGAGACCATTCCGGCCACAGCCACCACCCTTCCGTTCTTCAAATACCTGGTGGTCAACTTCTCTCCGTGGCTGTTCGTGGTGTTCGTGACCGTGGTGATCACCGGCGCCAGCAACGCGG
>JBDTTD010000004.1:0-28500 GCA_039930805.1 Gemmatimonadales bacterium
CGACTGCGGTATGCTCACCTTCACCAATCCCGATCTTCACGCCAAAGTGAGACAGGATCTTGGCGCGGACTCCACCGGGATCGATTTCCTCCCGTTCTCCAACGTCGAAGACAGCGTGCGTGAGGATGTCGAGTTCCTCCAGTCGTCGCCCTTGATACCGAGGGACGTCCCGATCCGCGGCTTCGTCTACGATGTCCGGACCGGCCGACTTAATGAGGTCGCGACCCACGCGACAGCCGAACCCCGATGAGCGTCACCAGCCCCGCCGGTTCGCTGACCCGTGACTTCGTCCTTCAGGAGCTCACTACCGCCGAGGGCCGGAGCCTCAGCGGGCTCCGTCTTCGATACCGCGTCTTCGGCGATGTAGAGGCGGCGGCGGCGAATGGATGGATTCTGGTTTTTCACGCCCTCACCGGTAGCTCGGAAGTGGATGCCTGGTGGGGGCCCCTCGTTGGACCAGGCAAGGCCCTGGATACCACCCGCCACGCTATCGTGGCCGCCAATCTGCTCGGCAGCTGCTATGGGTCCACCGGCCCTACCGAATGGAGAATGGAGCGTGGCGAGGGTTTTCCTCAGCTGACCCCAGCCGATCTGGCTCGGGCGCACATCCCTCTGCTGGAGCATCTTGGTGTGCAGCGGCTAGCCCTGGTCACCGGTGGGTCGCTGGGTGGGATGGTGGCCCTGCACTGGGGCCGAGTGGCCAGCGTGCCGACCGACCGCCTGGTGGTGTTTGCCGCTCCAGCCGCGGCGTCGCCCCAGGCGATCTCGTGGAACGCGGTGCAGCGCATGGCAATCGAGGCGGATCCGGCCTGGGCCGGTGGAGTCTACCCGCCGGGCGAGGGACCGGTCGCGGGCCTGGCGGCCGCCCGAGCCGTTGCCATGATCACGTATCGATCCGGAGCCGAGTTTCAGGCCCGCTTCGGGCGCCTCTCCTCCAGGTCCGAAGGCCGTTTTGACGTCGAGCACTATCTCCGGAGGCAGGGAGAAAAGCTGGTGGCACGATTCGACGCTGCCAGCTACGTGGCTCTGATGCGCTCGATGGACCTGCAGGACGTAGGAGATTTCACTACCGCGGCGAGGGATACCGCTCAACGGGTGGGATTGGTAACCGGAGTCGGCATCGATTCCGACATCCTGTACCCGGCTCCCGAGGTGCGGGACTGGGTTGCCGCGTACCGGGCCGGTGGAGCGAACGCCGAGTACCGGGAGATTGCCTCGCTCTACGGGCACGACGCGTTCTTGATCGAATGGGATCAGGTGGAACGGATACTGAGGGGGACGTAAGCGGCTACGCCAGAAAGCTCTCCAGGGCCCGGGCCCGGCTCACGTGGCGCAGCCGGCTCAGGGCCTTTTCCTTGATCTGGCGCACCCGCTCCCGGGTGATGCCGAGCAGGCTCCCGATCTCTTCCAGGGTCATGGGCTCCGGACCATCGAGGCCGAAGTAGAGCCGGAGAATCTTGGCCTCCCGCTCCTTGAGCGTCGACAGGACCTCCTCGATCGACTCGGTGAGTGCGTGCTCGAAGGTTTCCGAGTCGGGCCCGGGGTTCTGGGTGTCGGGGAGGTAATCGAGGAGCTTGTTGTCTTCCCCGGGAGTGAGCGGGGCGTCGAGCGACAAATGATTCTGGGAGATGGACAGAGTCTTTTGGACCTCCTCCATCGTGATGTCCATTCCCTCGGCTATCTCCGACGGCGTGGGCTCCCGTCCCAGCTCCTGCAGCAGCGCGGAGGAGCGCTTGCCGATCCGATGCAGCGTGCCGGCCCGGTTCAGCGGCACCCGGACGATGCGGCTCTGCTCCGCGAGCGCCTGCAGGATGGCCTGCCGAATCCACCACACGGCGTAGGAGATGAACTTGATGCCTTTGGTCTCATCGAACTTGTGCGCCGCGCGGATGAGGCCGAGGTTACCTTCATTGATCAGGTCGGCCAGGGAGACCCCCTGATTCTGATATTTCTTGGCGACGGAAACCACGAACCGCAGGTTGCTGCGAACCAGCTTATCGAGTGCTTCCTCTTCCCCGACGCGAATCCGTTGCGCCAGGTTGACCTCTTCCTCCTGCGGGATCAGGGGGTACTTGCTGATCTCGCGTAGGTACTGGTCCAGCGAGCCCTCATCGAACGAGGGGCCACGCTTACCGGAACCGACCTGCATTGGGCGCATGCGACTGGACCTCGTACTGATCGGAGGAGTCACTCGAATAGCGGAGGCATCGAGGAACAATCCATTCCTTGCATCGACGATGTTTGGAACCTTCGATGGAACCTTACCCTGCGGTTAGAGAGTGCGCAATGGAGTCAGGAGTCGGGAGTCGGGAGTCATGAGTCTAGCCTGCGGGTTGGTGTGACGAAGGTCACTGGAGCCGGGGGTCCAAGCCCCGGTTCCCGGGTAGGTGTCTTGTTCCCGACCCCTGACTCCTGACTCCCGACTTCCGACTACACATCGTAATTGTCCATCTGCGCCCGCTGCAGCTTCCCGGAGTAGTCCACGTAACAGACCTTAGTCTCGGAATAGAACTGGAAGACCTCCCAGCCGCCCTCCCGGTGGCCGTTCCCCGTCGCCTTGATGCCGCCGAAGGGCAGATGCGCCTCGGCCCCGATCGTCGGGGCGTTGACGTAGGTGATGCCATTGTCGAGCTCCTGCATGGCGCGGAAGGCCTGGTCCACGTTGCCGGTATAGATGGAGCTGGAAAGGCCGTAACGGACGTCATTGTTGACGCGAACCGCCTCGTCGAACGACCCCACCTTGATGACGCTCAGAACCGGCCCGAAGATTTCCTCCTGCTCCAGCCGGCTCTTCGGCTTGACGCCGGCAAACACCGTGGGCTGGTAGAACCATCCCTGCTTCAGCTTCTCCCCACCGGGGATCTTTCCTCCGGTCACCAGCTCGGCACCTTCCTCCCGCCCGATCTGCACATAGCTCTCCACCTTATCGCGGGACGCCTCGTGGATCAGCGGGCCGACCTCGGTCTTGTCCCCCCGCCCATCGCCCAGTTTCAGCGCGTCTGCCGCGTCGGAAAGCCGGGTGAGAAAGCGGTCATGGACCTTGCTATGGAGGATCAGGCGGCTGGTGGCGGTGCAGCGCTGCCCCGTGGTGCCGAAGGCGCCCCAGAGCACACCGTCGAGTGCCAGGTCGAGATCCGCGTCATCCATGACGATCATGGCGTTCTTGCCCCCCATCTCCAACGACAACCGCTTGTGCATCCGCCCGCAGGTCTCTCCGATCAGCGCCCCGGTCTCGGTCGAGCCGGTGAAGGAGATGACCGGGACCTCGGGGTGCTCGACCAGGGCCTTGCCCACCGTCTCACCCCGGCCGTGCACCAGCTGAATGACCTCGGGCGGGAGGCCTGCCTCCAACAGGATCTCCACCAGGAGGTGCACCGTGTGAGGCACATCCTCGGAGGGCTTGATGATCACCGAGTTCCCGCAGAGCAGCGCGGGAAACATCTTCCAGGTCGGTATAGCCAGCGGGAAGTTGAATGGCGTGATCAGTCCGACCACGCCGATGGGCCGACGATAGCTCATGGCCCATTTCGAGCGGAGCTCCGACGGAACCACATGGCCGAAGAGCCGGCGTCCCTCCGTGGCCGCGTAGTACGCGGTGTCGATCCCCTCCTGCATATCGCCCCGGGTCTCGGCCAGGACCTTCCCCATCTCCCGGGTCATCGCATTGGCGATGGCTTCCTTCCGCTCGACCAGCAGATCGCCCACCCGGCGAAGAACGTCCCCTCTCGCTGGCGCCGGGGTCCGGGACCAGAGCGCGAACCCACGCTTGGCCGAGCGGACTGCCGCGTCTACATCCTGGCGGTCGGAATCGGGAAACCGCCCGATCAAGTCGTCGGTGTCCGCGGGATTGCGGTTGTCGAAGTAGGCATCGGTGCTGGGAGCAACCCACTCACCGGCAATGAAGTTCTTGAAGGTCTTGGCCATGGCTCTAGGTCAGATGTAAGTCACGTGCCGGTCGGTGCTGAGTCGCTGGTCGGCGCCGGCGCCGCGGCAGGCGGCTCTTCGGGACAGGTCCAGTGGAGCTGCTGTCGGGCATAACCCACGCGAGGCAGAATTTCCCGTGTCGCCATAACCCCGGCCCACAGGATGGCCGCCAGGGAGAGGACAAGCGCCAGACCCCGCCGGTGCGACCAGCTGGCCAGGGCGCCGAGTACCCCCATCAGCAGGGCGATAGCGGCAGCGCCAAGGTAGAAGACCAGCCGGAGGCCGCAGCTCTTGTCGTTGGGCCACAGCGGCAACGCGACGGCCAGGACAATGGCCAAGGCGGTCCAGAACCAGGTCAGCGCGACGAAACGACGCTGCCCCGAGGTAGGCGGCCCCCCTGCCCCGCCCGGAGGCACCGGGACCGGCGCCGGCTGCTTGGCAACCACCTTGTCGATGTCGGCGAGTTCCTTATCCCAATTGCGTGGCTGCTCGGTCATACCGACTCCCGGCTGAGGCCGTAACGCTCGATCTTCTTGTAAAGGTTGGATCGGGGCATCTTCAGCGCGCGCGCCGTCTCCGAAACGTTCCAGTCGTACTCGCGCAGCTTCTGAGCGAGAAAGTTCTTCTCGGCTTCCTGCTTGAACGTCTCGAAGGTCTGGCTGCCACTCGCCTCCGCTTCGGAGCCGCCGGCGGACGGCCGCGGCAGCAGCTGATCGATATCGGCCGCGGTAACCACCTTCCCCGACGCCAGGATGAGGCCCCGCTCGACCGCGTTCCGTAGCTCCCGGATGTTGCCGGGCCAGCTCCGCGACTGGAGCCGGCGGATGGCGTCATCCGCAAACCTCCGCCCCGGTACCCCGGCCCCCGCGGCCAGCTGCTCGGCGAAATGGGTCACCAGCGCGGGGATGTCCTCGGTGCGCTCCCGCAGGGGTGGAACGTCGATCGGGACCACGTTGAGCCGATACAGCAGGTCCTCCCGGAACCGGCCTTCGCCGATCTCGGATTCGAGATCCTTGTTGGTTGCGGCCAGAACCCGGACGTCCACCTGGATCGACTTGGAGCCCCCGATCCGGGTTACGACCCCTTCCTGCAGCACCCGCAACAGCTTGGCCTGGGCCGACAGTGACATGTCGCCCACCTCATCCAGGAACAGCGTCCCTCCGTCGGCCTGCTCGAATTTTCCGGCCCGATCGGCAAAGGCGCCGGTAAACGATCCCTTCATGTGACCGAAGAGCTCGCTTTCGATCAGCTCGGAGGGAATGGCCGCGCAGTTTACCTCCACGAATGGTTTCTCCCGACGGGGAGAGGCCTGGTGCAGTGCCCGCGCCACCAGCTCCTTCCCGGTCCCATTATCGCCGGTGATAAGCACCCGGGCCGACGTGGGGCCCACCTTGTCGATCAGGGCGCGCACCGCCTGCAGTGGCGCGCTATCGCCCACCATGAGATAACGGTTCTCGGTGGCCTCGCGAAGCCGGGTATTCTCGCCCACCAGCTCGGAGTGCGCCAGCGCGTTGCGAACGGTCACCAGCAGGCGGTCGGTGTCGAGCGGCTTCTCCAGGAAGTCGAAGGCGCCGCGCTGGGTGGCTTCGACCGCCGTGGCGATGGTGCCATGCCCGGAGATCATGACCACCTGGGCCGTGTGATCCAGGTTTCGGAGCCGGGTCAGCGTCTCCAGTCCATCGAGCCCTGCCATCTTCACATCGAGGAAGACGAGATGGGGCCTGAATTCGGAATACACTGTGATGGCTTCGCCGCCGGACGCCGTGACCCGGACCACGAGGTCCTCGTACTCGAGCACCTGCTTCAGCGCCTGGCGGATCCCCGCCTCGTCATCGACGATCAGGATCCGATGGCTCATGACCGTGGCGCTCCCAAGAGTGTCGCTCCGGACGGACGGACACGGATCTCGCGGATTCCTTTCGGAATCCGGATAGGGATGGTACGCCTGGTGGCATCACCGAAGGCCTTGGCCATCAGCTTCGGCACGGCGTCTCGTGGTATCGGAAACTCCCGGATCTGAAAGGAATTGACTGCCCATTCGGCCCAGCCCGGTCTTGCAACCCGGATTGGCCCGGTGGCCCGGACCGGCTCCCTTTCCCGCAACACGACTGCCATTGGCCCAATCAGCTCACGGGGGAGCCGGGATGTGGCCAGGTTAGCACTTACCGCCACTGCTCCGTCCTCGAGTTCAACCTGGAGCGAGTCGAGCTGGCGCCGCACATTGGCGTCGAGCCCTGCGCCAATCAGCGACGCGACTTCCGATGCCGTGAGCACCACCGAGTCGGCCCGCCAGCCGTTGAGCGAGTCGACCTTCGACTGCGCCGACGCCAACGCTCGCGACCCCGGCCGCCCAGCGGCGCTGGGAGATTCGGCGGCCGACCAATTGAGAACCCGATGCACCTCCGCCGCGAGCCGGTCGCGGTAGAGCCAGCCGATCGCCAGCGCCACGATCAGGGCAAGACCGCCCAGGAGCTTGAACGGCACCGATAGGCAGCCCATCAGGCGCCGAAGTCGATTGTCAGACGGGATTCGTACCGGGGCCCGCCCGTGGTCAGCACACTCTCGTACAGCACCAGCTGTTGCGCCACGAACGAGACCTGCTCGAACTCCTCGGCATGGTCCAGCAGCCCGCTGGATGGGAGGCGCTGCCCCTCCCGGAGGCGCCCCAGAGTGATGTGAGGCTGGAAGGGAGCTCCTTCAGGCGGAAAGCCGATCGCCTCACCGCCCCGTTCGATCCGATCCTGCAGGAGCTCGAGACCGGCGGGCGCCTGAACTCCGACCCACAACACCCGGGGGCGGGCCCGGCTGGGGAATGCGCCGAGATCGCCCAGCTCGAGCGCCAACGGCTCGGTTCCATTCGCCGCAAACCGCAGCGCCTCGGCGATCACGTCCAGCCGCTCGGGCGCGACCTCACCGAAAAACTTGAGAGTCATATGGAGACCCTCATCGTGGACCCACCGCACCGGCCAGCCGGCCTCCCGGAGCTTCGCCAGCAGCTTGAGAATCTGCGCGCGCGCAGGCTGCGAGACCGGCACCGCGGCAAAGAGCCGCATCAGCGCGGCGACCGCGGCGCTATGGCAAGGAGCCCGCCCCGATGGTAGCCGGCCGGGTCCAGCTCGACCGCGGCAAATCCCAGCCCGAGAAAGACGGCTGTGATCGTCTCCCAGTTGGTGCGGAGGCGTTCCATCTCGCCGGGAGCAACCTCCAGCCGGGCCTTTCCACCGTGGTGCCGCACCCGAAGATCGCCGCCGACGCCGAGGCTCCGGAGATACGCCTCGCCCTGCTCCACCTGACGGAGCCGCTCGGGTGTGATCTCCAGGCCATACATCACCCGGCTCGACAGGCAGGGAGCCGCAGGGGCGTTCCAGATCGGCAAGCCCAGCTCCCGAGCCGCCTCGCGAACATCCTGCTTGGTCCAGCCCAGCTCCGCCAGGGGCGACCGGATCCGTCGCTCGGCCGCCGCCCGAAGCCCGGGTCGGTGCTCCCCAAGGTCATCCGCGTTGGTCCCGTCGATGACGGTATCGAAGCGGCGTTCCTCGGCGATGTCATGGAGACGGGCCCAGAGCTCCGACTTGCAGAAGTAGCAGCGCTCGGTGGAATTGCTCAGGTATCGGGGATCGTCGAGCTCGTGGGTCTCCACCTCGAGGACCGGCACATCGAATCGCTCCGCCAGCTCGCGAGCGGCATCGGCCTGGACCGCGGGATACGATGCGCTGTGCCCGGTGACGGCCAGGAAGCGATCCCGGCCCAGCGCCTGGCGTGCGGCAACCGCCAGCAGACCGGAATCCACCCCGCCGGAATAGCCGAGCAGGACCCGACCCAGCGTGGACAGATGCGCGCGCAGAGTTTTGAGCTGTGCCATGGGGAGTAACGTAATGGAGAACAGCGTGAGCGGGGAAGGAAAGGCGTGAGCGGTAAGCGGTGAGCGGGGGTGGTACGACGGCAACGCAGTGCGTTGTCAGCCTGAGCGAGCGCAGCGAAGCGAGGGGGCCGAAACTCAAATAGCTTTACCATATGGACAATGACGACAATGTCCTGGACATCACGCCCGACCTTCGGCTCCCGGTCGCGGAGCTGGAGTATCTAGCCTCGCGCTCGGGCGGACCGGGTGGGCAGCACGTGAACACCTCCTCCACCCGGATCGAGGTTTGGTGGGATGTGGCCAGCTCTCCCAGTCTCAACCCGGAGCAGAGGGCCCAGCTGCTGGACCGCCTGGAGTCGAGGCTGGATTCGGCCGGCCGCCTGCGGCTGGTGTCGAGTGGCAGCCGGAGCCAGCTGCGGAACAAGGAAGACGCCACTGAGCGCTTGCGCACGGTTGTTGCTGCTGCGCTCGCGGTCCGGAAGAAGAGAAAGCCTACCAGGCCGAGCCGGGCCGCAAAGGCCGCAAGGCTGGATGCGAAGCGGCGCCGGGCGGCCACCAAGCGGGACCGGCGCCGACCCGGACACCGGGACGACTAGTGAGATGGCAACCTTGCCTAGTATGTTTTTGAACCCATTTCCCATCGGATCTTTCGTGCGCCCAGGCTTCCTGATCGTGTCCGGCACGCTGCTCCTGGCGGCGTGTGCACCCAAGAAGGTCGAGTCGGCTCCCACGCCCCAACCGGTGTCGCGGCCGACCCGGCCAGGCGCCTCCCCCGCGGATCTCGAGCGGCGGGTTGCACGCCTGGAGCTCAGTCTGATGGAAAAGGAAGCGCAGGTGGAGGAGCTTCAGACCCTGCTCGACAACACTCGGCAGGAGGTAGTGCGAGCCATGGCCAAGCTCCAGACGCTGGCAACCAGAGCCGAGGCCGCCTCAGGCATTGCTGAGGCCGAGGTGTCCCTTCAGACGCTGAGGCCCGCCCCGGGCCAGCCGGCGACGCCTGAAGGAACCCAGGCCACCAGACTATTGAAAGAGAGCTCAACCGAGTTCGACAAGGCGAACTACGGAGGCGCCCTTTACCTGGCAAACCAGGCCAAGACGCTCGCCGGCGCGGCCCGGGGACGCCTGTCCGCGGGGGAGCGCGGGGCGCAGCGCCCGGGCGAGACCGCGTTTGCCCTTCCGATCCGGCTGGTGGCCGCACAACGGGGGAACGTGCGGGCTGGCCCCGGGACCGGCTCCCGCGTCGAATTCGGGGTAGAGCCGGGTGACGCGTTGATCGGTTATTCGTATGTCGATGAGTGGATACGGATCGGCGACAACACCGGCCGGGGAGGTTGGATCTTTCGGAGTCTTGTCGCCCGACCCTAGCTCTTGTTGGTGCCCTGCTTCTGCTTGCGGCGGGCGCACACCACCCGGTTCCGGCCCTCGCGCTTGGCCTCATAGAGGGCTTCGTCCGCACTGGAAATGACCGCCTCGGCGGTGTGACCGTGCTGAGGAAACTCCGCGATTCCCCCGCTGATGGTGATCTTCCCCCCCACAAATTCCTCGGCCGCCACCCGCTCGCGGATACGTTCGGCCAGCGCCAGCGCCGTATCACCGCCTTTGCCGGACAACAGAACGGCGAATTCCTCTCCACCATAGCGCGCGGTGCAGTCTCCCGCGCGGGTGCAGCTGCGGAGGATGTGCGCCACCTTCTTCAGGACTTCGTCACCCGCGGGATGCCCGTGGGTATCGTTGTACTTCTTGAAGTGGTCTACGTCCAGCATCAGCATGGTGAACGAATGGCTCCCCCGTTGTGCCCGCAGCAGCTCGTCGGCCAGCCGCTGGGTCAGAATCCGGCGGTTGGACAGGCCGGTCAGGGAATCCGAGGCGGACAGCCGTTCCAGCTCCTCGTTTTTCGTGCGCAGGGTTTCGTTGACGTCATCGAGCTCCTGGCGGCTTTTCCGGAGTCTGCCGACCATATGATTGAACACATAGGTCAGGTCACCTACTTCACCGGTGGCCTTGGGGAGGTCCACGGCCAGATCGCCTTCGGCCACCTCGGCGGCGCCCTTCGTGAGCCGCTCCAGCGGACGGACAATGAGCAGAGCGAGGTAGTAGGCGATGGCGGTTACCACGAGGAGCAGACCCGCGACGATCGCCAGGGTCAGGTCCCGGAACCGTCTGATCTGGCGGTATGCGGTGTCTACCGGGATCTCGGCCAGCACCGCCCAGCCTACCCGAGGGACCTGCTTCAGGCTGCCGAGGACGTCCCGGCCGGACACGCTTTCGTAGGTCACGACCGCGCCCTCCCGCCTTTTCAGCCGGTCGAGGATGGCCGGCTTGAGGCTGAGCTTCATGAGCTCGGCGGAGGTCGTCACTGAATTGACGATCAGGTTCCCCCTGCTTCCGATCAGAGAGACCTGGCCATACTTGCCGGGAGCGAAGGTCAGGAGACCGTCCTTGGCCCCGCTGAGGTTCAGTCGGGCGGCGAGGGCGCCGAGCAGCCGGCCGTCGGCCCGCTGCACCGGAACCGCTACAATCAGTATCCCCATGCCCAGCGACTGATCCCAGAACGCCTCGCCCACCACGGCGTTGGTGGAGCTCAGCTCGCTCCTCCAGTTGTCGGGGAGCCGGAACGCTCGAGGTTGTCTTGCGCTGCTCGCCACCATTCGGCCCTGGGGATCCAGCACCACGAGCTCTTCGTAGTCGCTGAACCGCTCCCCGACGGAGTTGAGGTAGTCGTTCAAGCGCCCCTGCGTGGCCTTGGCCGTGATCCCGCGTGCCAGGTTCTCGGAGACTTCATAGGAGGCGGCGAAGACCCGGAGATCGTAGAGACGCTCCTTGAGCCACACGTCCATCTCGCGAGCTGTCTGCGAGCTGGCGCTCAGCAGCTCCTGGGAGATTTTCTGCTCCAGCGCATCTCGATTCTGGGAATAGGAGATCCACGCGGTGAGCCCGGTAGGGATCAGGGTGACCGCCAGTGCGAACGTGAGGATCTTGCTCCGGACGGTGTCCAGGCGGAAGAAACGCTGGAAGGGCGAGAGCTGACTACCCAGGATGCTCAACCACACCCCCACTTACGAGAAGGGAAAACCGGGGCCTCGCTAACACGCGCGTTAGGTCGAGGAAACCTTTGCAGGTCCCGGGCCACCGCTAATGTTCAATGATTTCAAAGCGATAGCGGCGCTTAGGAGGCCTGCATAGCGGGTGGGGTGCGGAGTGTCTGGCAGATTCCTAGAGGAGTCAGGAGTCAGGAGTCAGTAGTCGGGAATCGGGAGCAGAGTCAGGAGGCTCTTCACGGGGCACCAAGCTCCCTCCGCCTGGACAATGCCCCGAGTTCCTCGCGGCAACGATGACCGCCTGGGCCGAGGCGCAGGGCATTCTCGACTTCATCCAGCCCGGGCAACCCGCGCAGAACGCCTTCATCGAACGGTTCAACCATACCTATCGCCCCAGGTACTGAACGCCAATCTGGAGCCGCAAAGTTCTATGGTTGGGAGCTCGATCACAAATGCCACTGGGCACCTTCTCCGACCGTCGGCAAGTCCGCCTTTGAGAGGGGACTCCGGTTCGTTTCTGCGTGGCGCAGCTACGCCGTGCCGAGCAGCGACTGCAGTCGCGGAACGCCGGGTTGTGTCTCCCCGTTTCCTCATGCAAATTCCTGTTTCCGATCCAGGCTTCGATACTGAATCGCCTCGCTGACGTGGGCCGTCGTGATTTCGGCTGCCCCGGCCAGGTCGGCTATGGTTCGCGCGATCTTGAGCACCCGGTGATAGGCCCGAGCTGAAAGGCTGAGCCGCGTCACCGCCTGACGGAGCACCGCTTCCACCGGCTCGCTGAGCCGGCAGTGCCGGCGCAGATCCCGGGCACTCATGTGGGCATTGGCGTGGACCCCTCGCTGGTCTCGAAACCGCGTCCGCTGCACCGCCCGCGCCTGTTCAACCCTGCTTCGGATGGTGCCGCTGGGTTCCCCCGATTGCTCTCCGGCCAGATCGCCGTACGCAACCGCGGGTACTTCGAGGTGGATGTCGATGCGATCCAGCAGCGGTCCCGAGATCCGGGAGCGGTATCGCTCGATGGCCAGGGGCCCACAGCTGCAGGCATGGAGCGGGTCGCCGAGATAGCCGCAGGGACAGGGGTTCATGGCCGCGGCGAGCATGAACCGGGCAGGATAGGTCAGGCTCATGGCCGCACGGCTGAGGGTAACGACACCATCCTCCAGCGGCTGCCGTAACACCTCCAGCACGTTCCGGCGGAACTCGGGCAGTTCGTCGAGGAAGAGCACTCCGCCATGGGCGAGACTCACCTCGCCCGGCCGGGGTGACGAACCGCCTCCGATCAGGCCGGCGTCGCTGATGGTGTGGTGCGGCGAGCGGAACGGACGCTGGGTGAGCAGTGACTGCCCTGCCGGTAGCGTGCCGGCAACGCTGTGGATCTTGGTGGTCTCCAGGGCCTCCTCCAGATCCATGGAAGGCAGAATCGTGGGAAGGCGCCGCGCCAGCATGGTCTTGCCGGCGCCCGGTGGTCCGATCATCAAAATGTTGTGGCCGCCGGCCGCGGCCACCTCCAGCGCGCGCTTGGCGCCGGCCTGGCTCCTGACCTCGGCGAAGTCGAGGTCGCTGCAGCCCGGATCGGCCATCAGCGCCGGGATGTCGACCCGGGTTGGAGCAATGGGCTCGGTGCCACACAGGTGGCCGCAGACCTGGAGCAGTGTGTGCGCGCCGCACACGTCGAGTCCCTCGACGACTGATGCCTCGGGGAGGTTGGCATGGGGAAGCAGCACGCCCCGATAGCGCGCGGTGCGCGCGGCCAGGGCCATGGAGAGCGCCCCCCGCACCGGCCGCAGGTCTCCTTCGAGGCCTACTTCACCGATCACGGCGTGATCTTTCAGCCGCTCCTCCGGCAGCTGTCCGCTGGCTACCAGGATCCCGAGCGCGATCGGAAGATCGAACGCCGAGCCATCCTTCCGGATGTCCGCCGGTGCCAGGTTAACGGTGATGCGGCGAAGAGGAAAGGAGAATCCGGCGTTCGCCAGGGCGGCGCTCACCCGCTCGCGCCCCTCCTTGACCGCGCCGTGCGGCAAGCCGACGGTGGAGAAGGACGGAAGGCCATTGGTGATGTCGACCTCGACGTCCACCGGGTAGGCATCGATCCCGAGGACGGCGGCGGAGCGAATTCTGGCGAGCATGCGGAGGGCTCCGGACTGGGGCTCGCAACCTATCCAGAGCCGGCTGAAGGGCCTGTACCCGGTCAGCGCAAAAGTGGACCGAATCCTGCAACAGATTCGGCCCAACGCCGGTTTCCCGGCGCCGATCGTGGCGGAGATTCCCCCAACCCACCGCCCTTTCGAGTTTCAAATCCGGAGTCTTCCATGGGTAGGTTGTTCTGCGTCGTCCTCCTGTTGCTGGGGTTGAGCGCCTGCGCCGCTCCACGGGCCGCCGGTGCCCCACTCGCGCCACTCGCACGCTCCTGGGCTGTCCCCACATTGGGACTGTACCAGGAGTGGTGGGACAAGACGGTTGCCTGTTCGGGCCGTCAAGGCAAAATGACCGACGTGAGTTTTTACGCGGTGGACGCTCCGTCCGGAGCGATCGAGCTGAACGGTGAGATGGCCCACGCCTGGTGGGTCCGGCAGGGCAATCGGATCTATCTGCCCGCCAATGCACTGGGGCAGGAATGGCTGGTGCGGCACGAGATGCTGCACGCGCTGCTCCAGCGGGGCAGCCATCCGGCGGAAGTGTTTGTGAATTCCTGTCATGTGGCTTCCGCCGTCGTATGGCGCGACTCCACCCTGGCCCTGGACCCGGGGAACCCAAGGGGAAACTGAACCGTACGGCATGGCCCCCGCCGGCTGGGCGGCCCTCATCTTGCTGCCCTATCCTGTAACTGTAGTCGCGACCTGTGTCCCCCTTCCCAAGGGGTATGCATTCCGGCAGATCTTCTGGCATTTCGCGGGAGCTACTCGTCATGGTGAGACCTTCTACTAGAGCACGCAGAGCACGCTGGGGCGGCCTCGTCGCCATCGTGGTGCTTGCGATCATCAGTGGAGGTTGGCTGCTCCGCCGAAAGGCGGCCCCCGACGGGAGCGTCTACCAGCAGGCCCGCCTCTTCGAGAACGTCGTCGCCTCGATCCACAGCAACTACATCGACTCAATGGGAGAGGGAGACCTCTACCAGACCGCGGCAAAGACCCTGGTCGCCTCGCTTCGGGACCCCTATGCCGAGCTGCTGACCCGGGAGAGCTACCGCCAGTACCAGCGCCAGATGTCGGGAACCGAAGTCGATGTGGGCTCGACCTCCGGGGCCAACGCGGGGGACGCGCGGGGCGTATTCGGGCCCGGTGACGAGGTTCTGAGCATCGACGGCAAGAGCACCAGAGGATGGTCGGCGCGCCGCCTGGAAGAGGCATTGTCGGCGGGCTCCGGGCCGATCGTTACCGTCGTCGTCCGCCCCAAGGGAGCCGACTCCTCGGTCGTCCGGCGGCTGACCCGGACCGTGGTCCACGTTCCCGCCACGTCGCTGGGCATCCTGCTCGGCGGCGGCGTCGGTTACGTCGAGCTCCGTCGGATCAGCGAAGGTGCCGCCAATGAGCTGCGCCAGGTGGTAGACCGGCTGGTCGGAGACGGCATGACCTCGCTCGTGCTGGACCTGCGGGGCGATCCGGGAGGACTGATCAACGAAGGCGTCCGGGTGGCTAGCCTGTTTCTGAAGCCTGGGGACACGGTTGCAGTGTCCCGCGGGCGCACCTCGCAGCACTCCAAGGTCTACCTGGCGGGCACGTCCGGGTCCTGGAGAGGTCTCAAGGTCGCGCTTCTGGTCAATCACGGAACCGCCAGCTCGGCCGAGCTGATCGCCGGAGCCCTGCAGGACCACGATCGGGCCGTCATTCTGGGCACGCCGAGTTTCGGCAAGGGCGTCCTCCAGACGACCTACCCTCTGGGCGATGAGATCGCCATCAAGCTCACGACGGCGCGATGGTACACGCCGAGCGGCCGAACCGTGCAGCGGCCCAAGGCCGACGCTGAGGGCGCGGTTGGCAACCGGACCCCGGCCCAGCTTCCCAGGGTATTCCGCTCGGCCTCGGGACGCCTGATCCCGGACGCGAGCGGCATCCTCCCCGATCTTCCCGTACGCGGCCTCCCCCGCTCTGACGCCGAGCGTACGCTGTTGCGAGCCCTGGGCGAGGACCTGAGCGTGTTCCGCTCGGTTCTGTCCCAGTACGCCGCCGACGTAAAGAAGGCCCGGCCCCCCAAGTCGGAGTCGTTTCAAATCAGTCCCGAGATGCGATCAGACGTGTTCAGCCGGCTGACGGAGAAGGGATTGGAGATCGGGCGGGACACGTTCGATGTCGCCAGTGGGTACATCGACGAGCAGCTGGGCTACGAGATCGCCCGGAGCGTGTTCGGCCCGGTAGCTGAAGCGAGACGTCGGGCCCTCTCTGATCGCCAGATGCAAACCGCAGTGCGCCTGCTTCGCCGGGGGCAGACCCAGGAGCAGGTGTTGATCGTAGCCGACACGGAACGGGCGAAGATGTCCTCCAGGTAGCTTACGCAGGCAGCTGAACCGCCACCACCGTCCCCCGCCCCGACTCGCTCTCCACCTCGACTCGTCCCCCCCAGCTCTCCACCAACCGCCGGACAATGGCGAGCCCCAGCCCCGACCCGCTCGTCGTGGTCGAGAAACGCGGCTCGAAAACGCGGGGGAGGAACTCGGCGGGAATACCGGCGCCGTCGTCTTCCACCCGAATGCGTGCCGGTCCTACCGTCACCAGCACCACCCTGGCACCCGCATTCCTGGCGTTCTCGAGCAGGTTCACGACCACCTCCTTTACCTCATCCGGGCGGGCGGACCCGAACGCTCCCGGCTCGACCGCCAGCCGAACCTCGCACCCCTCCTCGGCCAGACGATAGAGCTGCACCACCTCACCGACGATTGCACCGAGGTCGATCCGGTCCAACGGCTGGTGCAGATCGGCCGGCGCGGCAAAACGGCTGAACGCCCGCGCGATGGTGTCGAGCCGGTCGATCTCACCCAGAATCCGTTCCGCGGTTTCCTCCAGGGTACGGTCGAAGTCCCCCTTACGGTCCCGATAGACCCGGCGCAGGTGCTGCATGCCAAGGCGCATCGGGGTGAGCGGGTTCTTGATCTCGTGCGCCACCTGGCGTGCCATCTCGCCCCAGGCCAGCACTCGTTCGGCACGGGACACGTCGGTGACGTCGTTGAGCGCCATGACCACGCCGTGTACCTCAGGCCCCAATGAGGCCAGCTGCAACGTCAGCCGCCTGCCACCAACCTCGAGCTCCGCCGTACCACCCACCGACGGGTTATCCAGGAATCCTCGCACCGCGTCGGCCAGCGGAGCCCATTCGGGGCCGAGGCGCTCGAGGAATGGTTCCCCTTCCTCCAGCGGGGCGCGGAGCAGGTCGACCGCCTGGCGATTGGCGATGAGCACCCTGCCCCGCGGGTCCACACCGACGACCCCGGTGGCCACCGTCGCGAGCACGGCCGCGGTGCGCTGCCGGGCTCCTTCCAGCGCGCTTTGAGTGGAACGGATGTCGGCCGCCATACGCTCGAAGGCGCCAAAGACCGGCTCGAACTCGAGTGGCGGACGGCGGGAGTGAGCCGGCATCGGCTTGCCCTTACCCAGTGCCAGCGCCGAGCGACGGAGCTCCGACACCGGCCGGGAGAGCGCTCGCGAGGCTACCTGCGCCCCGGCCAATGCCGCGGCAACTCCAGCGAGCGTCGCCAGGAGCAGCACCAGCGCGAGATCGAGCTGCCGGGTAGCCAGCGACGAGTCGTCCGCCAGCTGCGGCGTGGCCAGCACCGAGATGTCGCTCGCCCGGGCCGGCTGCACCACGCGATACCCCACTCGTTCAGCGAGCTGGGGAAGCGAGCCCTCGCGAGTGACCTCGAGCTGACCCTCGAGTGCCAGCGACCGGAACGCTCGGGGGTCCATCAGCTGGCCGACGATGCCGAGGTCCTCGAGCACCGGAGTGCTGGTACCCGCCAGCCGGCCTCCGCGATACAATGCCAGGTCCGCGTCGATCCGGCGGCTGAGCTCGCGCAGGCGATCAGAGATCGGGCCCCCGCGGCCGAGGATGCCGCCGGAGGTGAGCACCGCATCCCGGAGCGTTTGGGTGATGAGCAGGTCCCGGCTGCGCTCCGCCTCATCAGCCAGGCGAAGGAAGCTCCACGCCGCGAATCCCACGGCAGGCAGGATGAAGAACGCGCCCAGCGTCACTCCCAGGCGCACCCGGAAGGAGCGGGAGAGGCGCCGCCACCTAGGGGGCCGGGGCCGCGCCCCCGATACCAGCTCCGCCACAAACCAGAGCAGCGCCAGCACGCCGGTGTCGAGGAGCACCACCAGCACCCCGCGCACCAGCAGTGGCAGTGGTCCACGCAAATCGATTGCGGCGTGGACCGCGCGGACTCCTCCAGCCACCGCTAACGGGAACTCGCTCCGCAGAATCCAATCCTCCCGATGCCAGCGGGAGCTTCGGAACTGGCCGCCGCCGGTGAGTGGCGGCGACAGCGTGAGGGTGTAGAGCGGCGCCCGATGGCGGGACGGGTCGAGCAGGCGTCCCACTCGACCAGGCAGGATCAGCTCGGTCCGTGGTCCCACCGCGGCTGTCATGACCTGATCGGGCCCGGTGCGGACCACCAGCACATAGTGCACCCCGGGGATTCGAGCCAGCTGCATCACCCGGCTACTGTCGCCTGATGGGAGGTTCTGCACGATGGTGGAAAGGAGCGACGGAGGCAGGTCGAGGGAGTCGAGCGTCAGCTCATCCCGCAAGGTACCGCCGGCCGACCAGAGCCCCAGGTGCGCCGGGTACCCCTGGTTGCCCAGCGAGGAGCCGTGCCAGAGCGCGTACATCTCTGAGGCGTTGGCCGGAGCCGCGGCATGCCGCACCTTCTCGCCAAACCGCTCCAGCAGCGGCAGTGCCAGAGCGTCGGGCTCGGCGCCAAGCCGGGCGATGTCCCGCTGCGCTACTTGAAGCCGGCCCGACATTTCCGCGCCCCAGGTCACCAGCGCTGCCGAGCTTCCCGCCACCAGGGCAATTCCGCTGATCGTCGCCCAGCGGCTCGCCGGCAGGGTGACCAGCAGCAGCGCTGGGGTCCAGATGAATGTGTACCAGTTCGGCCATCCACCTCCCCGGGGGGTCCAGATTAAGAGACCGATGATGGCCGCCGCGAAGGCGATGCCCACACCCGCGACGATGCGCCATCGGGTGTGGCTCTCCGGCCCGCTGCCGCGAAAGAGGGCCGCCGCGGGTACGATCAACGCCGAGACCGATACCAGGAGGGTGAGCTGCCAGATGAGCCAGAGGCCGACGGGGACACCACGGGCCGGAGGCGTGATGCCCCGCCCCAGGCTGCTGATCAGGTACGGAGACGCCAGCAACAGGACCACGCCGAGCACGACGCCGTACCAGCGCCGGGGAAGCCGGCGGCGCCAGAGCCATACGCCCGCCATGGTGAGTAGAATGCCGGCAAGCGCGAGAACGCCGGCTGAGCTCGAAAGCGGCCCCAGTAGTGGCCGGAAGAAAGTAGCGGGAGAGAAGAGTGGCTGAACGTCGAGAGCGGCGCTAACGGGCGCGCGGACGATCAGCCACAGCAGCACCGGCAGCAGCACGAACCGCTCGGCCGGTCCAGAGGCGAGCGCCATCGCCACCGCAAAGGTCAGCAGCGCGAGCAGGATGACGGCGCGACTGGTCTGCTTGAACGCCTGCTCCTTGGCCGGCCCCTGCTCGGGTGGAATCGGCTGAACGCTGAAGAGCACCCGGCGCCCGGCTGTCGTGGGCTCATAGTAGTCGGATACGTCCGGGCTGTCGGGCGCGGTTCCCGCTGGATACACCGCGAGCCCGACTCCGGTTTTAGCCCGGAAGAGCTCGGCCAGGCTGCGGCCCCGGTCGGGAACGGCGGGGTGGGCCCAGATCAGCACGGTTGCAACTGCGGCTCTGCCGTCGGGCGAGTGGCGCCGCGACTCCAGCACGACGTAATATCCACTCGCACGCGCTGCGACCGAGTCTCCCTCACTGTGAGGCGGCAAACGTTGACGCCCAGCCCAGGCCCATGGATCACCCGCGGCGTCGAACACCACCACGCTCATCTCAGGCCCGCCGCCAGGCACCAGGTTAGCAAGCACCTGGAACGCCGCTGCCCGGTCGGTGGGAGAGATCCTGGCCGCCGCCTCCGCCAGCCGGTCGACGCGGTGCTTCACCGAGCGCAAGCGGCCATCGAGACGCTCCGAGGCTCGCGACACCCGGCGCTCGCGCTCCTCGGGCCACCGGGTCTCAATCGTGCGAAGCTGCCATTGGGCCAGGGTCAGGCCGAGCGTCAAGCCCAGCAGCGCAACGGCGAGCGCGCGGCGACGCCAACCCCGGAAGGGGTACAACGCGGCGCCACCGGCCAGGACACACAGCCAGGCCAGCAACATCCACATGGGTGAGGGCTGCCGAAGCCACTCAGCCGCGGCGCCAACAGCCGCCAACACGACCACGACCCACGATCGCTCGCGATGACTCAAGACCAGCGCCCCTGGCGTTTGAAAGAGATGACCCCCGTCGCGGTAGGCGAGCGCCTTCAGGTGCGCCCGACGCTTATCGTGCCGGTGGGCACAACCGAGCAGCACGGCCCCCATCTTCCGCTGGGCTGCGATACCATAATTGTAGAACGGTTGGCGGACGATCTGTCCGCGGCGTACGCCATTACCCGGGCCCCGACGGTAGAGTACGGCGTCCACGCCACGACCCGGCCCTTCCCGGGTGGCGCTGCCCTCAGGCGGCGCACGCTTCACCGTGTGATGAATGAACTTATCGAGTCGTGGGAGGACGGGGCAGGCGTCAAGGAGTTCCTCATTCTCACCGCTCAATCGAGTGAGGCGCACCTGGAAGCACTCAGCACCATCAGAACCGACGAGGCGACGGTCCAGGTGGTGGACATCTTCAGCCTGGATTTCGGGTCGCTGCTGGAGCGTGCCGCCCCGGTTCACGGGGGCGAGCTCGACACCTCACTGATGCTCTATCTTGCCCCTCACCTGGTGCGGATGGACCAGGCCAAGGACTTCGATCTCACCCCGGGGATGCTCTCACGCTACCGACCGGGGCACAGTCGGCACCTGCCCACAGGGTCTCCCGGCTCCGTGGGCTACCCCAGCCTCGCATCGCCCCAGAAGGGCGAGGTCCTGTATAGATTTATCCTCGAGCGGGTCGGCCGCTGCCTGATCCGCTCCTGACCTGATCGGAGCCCCAATGCGCACTGCTGCGGTTCTCCTTCTGCTGCTACCGGCCACCCAGGCCGAAGCCCAGGAGTCGCTGGAGACCAAGCTGGTGATCACCCAGGAGGGTCGCGAGACCGGGCGCGAGGAATTCACCCTCCGGCAGGGACGGGGGAGAGGTGCGCCCGGCTCCACGCTCATTTCGGTTGCCCGGTATCCCGCCACCAACCCGCTCCTCAAGCTCGCGGCCACCCTCGAGCGCACTCCCGAATCGGCCCTGGCCAAGTTCCAGCTCGACGTCGAGGGGCCGAACGGCACCACGGTCATACTCGCGGCCGGCTCCGGTGCCCGGTTGATCGTACGCACGGTAGCCAAGGGGTCCGAGGCGGGTCGCGAGCTGCCCGGAGGACCCGACGTGGTGCTGCTCGACGAGGCGGTCTACTCCCTGTATTCCGCCGTTGCCGACCTGGCAACGCTCAGTGGAAAGGCGCTGACCGGAGTGTTTCCGCGGACCAGCCGGCGGGTCTCCTTTGTCGCTCGACGCGAGGCAGGGGGCGGTGGCGGTGCTACAGTGACACTCAGCGGCGACATCAGCGGCACTCTGGTCACCGACGCCAAGGGCCGTGTGCAGCACCTCGAGTTCCCCGGCTCTCATATCGTGGTCACCCGCGCTCCAGACTGACGCTGGCCCGCAGCAGGTCGAAGCCACAGTCGTGCTTTGTCGCAAGTTGAAACCTCTGCGGCGAGGCCGGCGTATTGGGCCCGTCACATCTCACCTCAAGGGGCCTCTCCCATGACGTGTTGGTCCGGTCTGCTGCTGCTCGGCTGCCTCTTTCCTGCGGTGGCGTCGGCACAGGACTCCGCGCAGGCCCTTCCCTCTCGGTCGGTCAGCCTATCACTGGCCGAGGCGCTGCACCAGGCGCGAGCCAACAGCCCGATGTACCGCCAGGCCCTGAACGACGCAGGCCCCGCCAAGTGGGGCGTCCGGAACGCGTACGGTGGCCTGCTTCCGTCGGTGACCGCGGCAACCGATTTCGGCTATACCGGGTCCGGGCAAACCGACTTCGGCGGCGGTCTGGTTCTCCCGACCTCCGCGTTCCTTACCTCCGCTTACAGTCTCGGGATTCAGTGGCAGCTGAGCGGCCGGATCCTCCAGGCACCGGGCCAGCAGCGGGCGCTTCGGCGCGCCACCGACGAAGACATCGGCGGCGCCGGGGTAGAGCTGACCGCGGAAATCTCGACCCAGTATCTGACCGCACTGCAGGCGACGGCGCAGGTGGCCGTGGCCCGCCAGCAGGTGAGCAGGAACGAAGACTTCCTCGGCGTCGCCCGGGCCCGCCACAAGGTAGGCCAGACCACGCTGCTCGACGTGCGTCAGGCTGAAGTCACCAAGGGGAGGTCGGATGTGGCGCTGTTGCGGGCGGTACAGGCTGAAAACGAGGCCAAGCTGGACCTGCTCCGGAGAATGGGAGTAGAGCCCCCGGTGTCGATCGACCGGATTGTACTGACCGACTCCTTCCCGGTCACACCTCCGCAGTTCCAGCTCGACAGCCTTCTGGCGCTCACTGACCGGCAGAACCCGGGCCTCCGCTCCCTTCGTGCCCGGGGTGACGCCGCCCGGATCGACGTTCGGGCGGCGAAGACCGACTTTCTTCCCAGCCTGTCGCTTCGCGCCGGATGGAGCGGTTTTACCCAGCAGTTCACCAATCAGGATCTTCTCCTGCGGCAGAACCTGGTGGACGCCCAGGGTCGGGCTGCAAGTTGCGACTTCGATAACGCCGTGCGTACCGGCCTCTCCCTCGGCGGGCAGACCCCCGACTGTTTTTCCGCGGCAGGGCTGCAGACCGGCGGCGGGGCACTGCTCGATCCAGTAGCCCAACAGATTCGCAACCGGAACAGCGCCTTTCCTTTCTCCTACACCGGCTCGCCGTTCGGGGCCAACCTCACGGTTTCCCTGCCCATCTTCACCGGCTTCAGCCGGTCGCTCCGGCTCTCGCAGGCCAGGGCGCAGGAAGACGACGCCGAGGAAGAGGTTCGCGCCCGGCGGCTCCAGGTACGGACGGACGTGCATTCGCGCTACCTGGGTCTGCAGACCGCCTATCAGGCCATCGGAGTTCAGGGCGCCAGCAGGGAGGCGGCTCGAGATCAGCTTCGCCTGGCCCAGGAACGCTACCGTCTCGGGGCCGGCGCGGCACTCGAGGTCTCCGATGCCCAGAACGCGGTTCAGCAGGCCGAAGGCGACTACGTGAACGCGGTCTATGACTACCACAAAGCCATCGCTGCGCTGGAAGCCGCGGTCGGCCGCTCCCTCCGCTAAGAGGAACTGACATGTCGCGCAGGACCAAGATCGGGCTGATCGTGGCGGTGGTGTTGCTCCTCGTCGGCGGGATCGTCGCGTTTCGGATCAACAAGGCCAGACGGGCGGCAACCGAGGTTCGGCTGGAGCAGGTCGGCCGCCGGGATCTCGTCAGCGCGGTGACGGCCAGCGGGCAGATCCAGGCCAAGACGTCGGTGGATATCAGCGCCGACATCACCGGCCGCATCATCGAGATCGGGGTGGGGGAAGGCGATCTGGTCAAGCGGGGACAGTTTCTGCTCCAGATCGATCCGGCTCAGTACGAGGCGGCCGTTGCCCGCTCTCAGGGCGTGGTCGCGTCCACTCAGGCGATACTCCTGCAGACCAAGGCCAGCCGGGACCAGGCGCAGCGGGCGTGGAACCGCGCCAGGCAGCTCACCGAGCTGGGCGAGAACCTGATCGCGCCCGAGACCGCCGAACAGGCGCAGACTGCGCTGGAAGTTGCCGAAGCGAACTACCAGTCCACCAGGGCGCAGCTGGAGCAGGCCCGTGCCAGCCTCCAGGAGGCCAAGGACAACCTGGCAAAGACCCGCCTTACCTCGCCGATCTCCGGCCGCGTGGTCCGGCTGGCCGTGGAGCAAGGCGAGGTGGCGGTGCCGGGGACGTTCTCCCGCGAGACCGGATTGCTGATGACGGTGGCCGACCTGTCGGTGATCCTGGCCAAGGTTCAAGTCGATGAGACCGACGTGGTGCGCTTGAAGGTGCGCGACTCGGTGGTGGTCAACATCGATGCCTATCCCGATACCACCTTCTCCGGGCGGGTCACCAAGGTGAGCCACAGCGCCAGGCTGACGGCGACCCAGACCGCATCGGGGTCCAACGACCGCGCGGTCGACTTCGATGTGGAGATCACCCTCCAGAAGCCGCCGGCAGACATCCGTCCGGACCTGAGCTGCACCGCCCGGATCGTGACCGACACCCGGAACAACGCGCTCAGCATTCCCATCATCGCGCTGACCGTGCGGGACCACGAGAAGGTCCCCAACGAATCGGATGCCTCCGGCGCCGCCCCACCGGTGGACACGCTGCGCGCGCGGTTCCAGAAGCGGGAGGCCGAGGGCGTCTTCATCGTGCGGGACGGGGCCGCCACCTTCAGGCCGGTCAAGGTCGGCGTGGCGGGCGACGAGTACTTCGAGGTGGTGGATGGATTGCGCGAAGGCGAGACCATCGTCGCGGGCACGTACCAGGCCATCCGGGACCTGAAGGATGGCGCCAAGGTGCGCCAGGCAGACACCACCAAGACGCGGGAAGCGAAGTCGTCCTGATGCGCCTGCTGGAAGCGGTTCGGATGGCCTTGGAAACTCTCCGGACCCAGAAGCTGAAGAGTTTCTTCTCCCTGATCGGGGTGCTTATCGGGGTGACGTTTCTCATCGCGGTCGTCTCCATCGTGCAGGGCATGAACCGGTACATGGTGGAGCAGTTCGCCAACACGCTGGTCGGGGCCAATACCTTCGAGCTGCGGCAACGGCCCAGTATCGTGACCCACGTGTCCGATGAGGTCTGGCTGGCCTGGCGGCGCCGCCCGCGCATCAGCTATGACGATGCCGATTACGTGCGCGAGCGGGTCAGCACTCCGGCCACCTTTGCCAAGTTCTGCGAGGACTACGTCTCCGTGCACTACGGCGGCAAGGTCGCCAAGGGCGTCAGACTGGCGGGCACCGAGGAGAGCTACTTCAAGATCAAGAACTATGAGATCACGGCCGGCCGCGCCTTCACCTCCCAGGAGGTAAGGACCGGGCAGCCGGTCGCGGTCATCGGCAGTGAGGTGGCCGAGAAGCTGCTCAAGGGCGTCGATCCGATCGGAAAGAAGGTGGTGATCGGCGGCCTTCCCTACCGGATACTCGGCGTGGTGGCCAAGCAGGGGAATCTCTTCGGGATCTCCATGGACAAGTTCGCCATCATGCCGTTCAGCGCTCAGGCGCGCCGGCTGATCTGTCCGATCAATATTCTCGATGCGCTGATCGTCCAGACCTCCGACCCGACCCAGATGCAGCTTGCCATGGGCCAGACGGAGGCCATCATGCGGAGCCGGCGGCAGCTCAAGCCCGGGCAGGAGAGCAATTTCTCGTTCCAGACCGCGGAGGGAGCCCTGGGGAGCTGGGAGAAGATCTCGAAGGTGCTCTTCGTGGCGCTGCCCGGGCTGGTGGCCATCTCGCTAGTGGTGGGCGGGATCGTGATCATGAACATCATGCTGATGGCGGTGAGCGAGAGGACCCGTGAGATCGGGATTCGCAAGGCGCTGGGCGCTCGCCGGCGCGACATCCTGGCGCAGTTCGTGGTGGAGTCGGCTACGCTCTCGGGGATGGGGGCAGTGCTCGGTATCATCCTGGGAATCGCGCTGGCGTTCGTGGTGAGGGCCTTCACCCCGCTTCCCGCCGCCGTTGCTCCCTGGTCCATCGGCGTGGGTGTGGTGCTGGGCGTTTGCGTCGGCATTGCTGCCGGTGTGTACCCGGCCAGCCGGGCTTCACGCCTCGATCCGATCGATGCTCTGAGGGCGGAGTGATCCGCTCGGGCGGAAGTGCCACCACCCGGATGCTCGAAGGAGCGGCGATTGCCCTGGACTCCATCCGGGCCAACAAGGTACGCGCGGCGCTCACCATCCTCGGAGTGGCCATCGGCGTCACCGTGGTGATCGCCATGGCGTCGGCCATCACCGGAATCAACCGCAGTATTACCGGGATCCTCGAATCCGCCGGTCCCAAGACGTTCTTCGTCTATCGCTACTTCTCGGGCGGTCTGGAGGTCTCCGAGGGCCCGGACGAGCTGTCGCCCTGGGCCCGGATGCCACCACTGACGGTGGGGGACGCGGAGCTCATTCGCCGGCTTCCCGCGGTCCGTGATGTCAACATCAGCGAATACACCAGCGGGCCGGTGAACTTCGAGGGGGTCGAGCTCAAGAGTGTCGACATTGCCGGGATGAGTCCCAGCTGGAACCTGGTGAACGGCGGGGACATCCTGGCGGGCCGCAACTTCACCCCCATGGAGTACGCAGCCGGAGCCAAGGTCGTCGTGATCAATGACAAGCTTGCCGAGTCGCTGTTTCCGGGGCGTGACCCCATCGGCAAGCGGATCAAGGTCTCGGGCCAGCCATTTCAGGTGGTGGGGATGCACGTGGAGGCAGCGTCGCTCTTCAGCAACGCCAGCGAGCCACGCATGGCAATCCCGCACACGACCTTCACCAAGGCCACCTCCTACTGGAAGGATTGGCTGGATATCGCCGTCCTGCCGACGCAGGCGGCCACGGTACAGGAAGCGCAGGAGCAGGTGAGGACGGCCCTTCGGAGCAGCCGTGGACTGCGCCCGGGCCAGCCCGACAACTTCGCCATCGTAGGCCAGGACCGGATCCTCGACAGCTTCAACAAGATCACCGCCGCCTTTTTCGTGGTCATGATCGCCTTGTCGAGCGTGGGACTCATGGTCGGCGGCGTGGGCGTCGTGGCCATCATGATGATCTCGGTCACCGAGCGCACCCGCGAAATCGGAGTGCGCAAGGCACTCGGCGCCACCCGGCGTGAGATCATGTTCCAGTTCCTGGTGGAGGCGGCCACGCTGACGCTGGTCGGCTGCCTGGTGGGGATGGCAGCCGGTGCGGTGATCGCCTGGGTGATCCGGTCCTTCACCCCCATTCCGGCAACCGTGCCCCTCCTCTCGGTGGTGGCGGCTGTGGTGGCGTCGATTCTCACTGGCGTGCTCTTCGGGATCTACCCGGCCAGCAAGGCGTCGAAGCTGGATCCGGTGGAGGCGCTGCGGTACGAGTAAGCGGGTCAGCGGGTCAGCAAAGCGTGTCACCCTGAGGAGCGCCAGCGACGAGGGGGCCGCAGATCGAGTTCACTGACGATCTTCTCATGTGCTCGAGCTAGGTCCTTGCCTGAGCCCAGGCTGAGCGGGTTACCAGAACACCAACAGATGGTAACGCTGTTCCTGTCCCGCTGTCCCGCTGTCCCGCTAAATTGCCGAATGCCCTTCACAGAAGCCCTGCGCCTCGCCCTCCAGGCCATCTGGCACAGCAAGCTCCGCTCGTTCTTCACCCTGCTCGGAATCGTCGTGTCGGTCGGCTTCCTGGTCGTCGTCGTGGCGGTGATTCAGGGAATGAATGCCTACGTGAAGGAAAATCTGACCGGGGCGGTGATCGGAACCAACGCCTTTCAGGTCCGGCGTTCCCCCATTTCAGTGGGCCTGTTGGACGAAGAGCAAATGAAAGAGATCAGCAAGCGGCCGCTGATCTCCGCCGATGATGCCGAGGCGGTGCGGCGGGCGCTACCGGAGGCGCGGGCCGTATCGATGCAGTCGGGATGGCCCACGCCAATCAGCGATGTCGGCTATCGGAACCGGACGGTGGGCACCGTTCTCATCTTCGGGGTTACTCCGCCCTACCAGATCGTCCAGGACTACAGCTTCACGGCCGGCGGCCCGCTCAGCGAGCCGGACGTGCGCGAGCGACGGCCGGTGGCGGTGATCGGCTATGACGTGGCCGACAAGCTGTTCGACATGCCCGAGAGCGGCGTAGGGAAGAAGATCAGGATCGGAGGGAATGAGGTCACAGTCAAAGGCGTCATCGCCCGAAAGGGCCGGACGCTGGGGCAGTCGTTCGACGGCTTCGTGCTCCTTCCGCTGAGCACATTCGAGTCCTGGTACGGCCGGCGCAAGACCACCGTGGTTTCGGTCAAGATGGCCGATGCCGACGCGATTCCGGGAGCCATGGCCCGGGCACAGGAGGCGATGCGGCTGGCCCATCGGCTCCGGCCCGGCGAGCCCGACGACTTCACGGTGGACAAGGCCGATGCCCTGGTGGCGTTCTGGCGGAAGCTCACCCGGCTCCTCTTTACCGCCATCCCGGCGGTGGTCTGCATCGGGATCGTGGTGGGTGGGATTGTAATCATGAACATCATGCTGATGACAGTGAACGAGCGTACCCGGGAGATCGGCCTCCGCAAGTCGCTCGGCGCCACCCGCGCGGACATCCGGCGACAATTCCTCATCGAGGCCGTCGTCCTCACCACGCTGGGCGGCCTGCAGGGTGTGCTCGGCGGGTGGGCCCTGGCCGCCGCCGTCTCCACCTTTACTCCCCTGCCCGCCCGGGTGACGCTGTGGTCGATTGCGGTGGCCCTCACGCTCGGTGCCGGAGCGGGCATCCTGTTCGGCGTGTTTCCCGCCACCCGCGCGGCCCGGCTCGATCCCATCACTGCCCTGCGCGCAGAATGATCCGGAATATCGGGGAAGGCGTCGCGATCGCGCTAGACTCGATCCGGGCCAACAAGCTCCGGTCCGCCCTCACGATCCTGGGCGTGGTCATCGGCGTGACGACGGTAATGACGATCGCCTCGATGGTGCAGGGCATCCGGGCCCAGATCTTCAACGCGATCGAAACCGCCGGCCCCACCGCGTTTTATGTTCTCCGCTTTTTCTCCCAGACACCACTCAACCCCGACCGATTGCCCTACGAGGTGCGGATCCGGCCGATCGTGCAGTCGAGCGACGCGGACGCCATCCGCCGTATCCCGGAGATCGGATACAGCGCAATGTGGGTGCAGCTGTTTCAGCGCATGGAGTATCAGGGTGAGCGGACGGGAGGGTTGGCCGTGTTCGGAGCCGACTCGCGCTACATGGAAATCCAGGGCGGCACACTGTTGCGAGGACGGTTCTTCACCCCGGGGGAGATGAAGGGAGGCGAGGTGACGGTGCTCGAGGCCGACGTGGCCGAGCGGCTCTTCGGCCGCATCGACCCGCTCGGCCGGGTGATCCGGATCGGTCCCAAGGCGCTGCGCGTCATCGGTATCTACCAGAAGCCCGACAACATCTTCGAGCCGCCGGGCCAGGAAATCGGCGCAGTCATTCCGTTCGAGACCGCCCGCCAGAACTTCCGCTACGACGAGACCAACAGTCTCTTCATCGCGGTCAAGCCTCGGCCGGGGGTTCCGGTGGCAGAAGCGCAGGATCTGGCGACGGTGGCGCTCCGGCGAGTCAGGAACCTGCGGCCCGGCACACCCAACACCTTCGATCTCATATCGCAGGACCAGATCCTGGAGGTGATCGGAAACTTCACCTCCTACTTCTTCGTCGCCATGGTCGCGCTGTCGAGCGTGGCCCTCCTGGTGGGCGGAATCGGCGTCATGGCCATCATGATGGTCTCGGTCACGGACCGCACCAAAGAGATCGGGC
>JBDTTD010000005.1:0-25850 GCA_039930805.1 Gemmatimonadales bacterium
CTGGAGCTTCAGGCTGGGCTTAGCCTTGGTAGCAGTTGCCATCTGTGCGACCTCCCACTACGTGAGTTAGTTGGACTATTCTAAGTTATTGAACTTTAACGGTTTGGCACTCAGCGTACGAGAGTGCTAAGAGAGGTTAAGATACAGGGTTCGCCCCCCATGTCAACCCATCCACTTGGGCTGGTAATAGGCAATCGCGGTGCCCGATATCTGTGTCAACCTGGCAGTCTTCTGGCGGGAGAGAGGCTTCCTTCGGCAGATCGGAGTTGCGGAACGGGTCGAAGGGGCGGTCAGGCGAAGGGCTACAGGTCTACCCTCAGCTCCAGTCCGATGTACCGGCTCTCCGTCCGATAGAATTGCCGCTGCGTCGAGAGCCCGTCATGGGCAACGAACGCCACTCCAAGCCGTGGCCCTGCCTGCCGCGCGAGGGTCAGCCCGACCTTGGCGGACTGGCTGAGCCGCCAGTTAGTGGCCGCCGTGGCTTCGGTGTAGAACCCGATGACCGGCTCCACCGCGCGCCTGCGGCCTCCAAGGCCATGACCGTGGAAATCGATCCCGAATGCAGCCCCGGGCCTGGGCAGGCCCAGTCCGTCGTACAGGGCGTAGCTGCTCCCGCCGGTGAACCGCCAGTCTCCGGCGCTGTAGGAAGCCCAGCCGGCCAGGACTTCCCGGGACCAGTCGAGACGGCCGACCGCGAAACGGTCAGCGTACTCGTCGCCCAGGTGACTACTCTCGTGATAGAGCTGCAGGGTCAGGGCCCAGGGCCCGAGGAGTGCCGTGGTGTTGAGCTGAGCGACGAAGTCGAGGCTTATCAGCGCGCTTTTCGAGTCCTCCAGGCTGAAACGGCCGTAGGCCTGCGAGCCCAGGCCGACCACGATCGGGCGAGGCCCCCGCCTGAGTGCCACCAGCGGAAAGTTCTCGCCCAGGACGACCTCGCCCTCCTGCTCGGCACCGAAGCGGCTCTCGCCCCGCCGAGTGGAAAGGACGCGTGCGACCAGCCCGTAGGCCCGGGGGGACGCCTCCGGCAGCTCGAAGCTCTTCACCGCCGGGAGCAGGCGTTGCTGCGCCCCAGCGCGGGTTGAGCACAGCAGCGCGGTCACGCCGAGCCCAAGTAGAGCTCGGATGCTTGACATTAGGTTTCCGTGTCGGGATTATGAGCGGGCCGCGGCCACGAGTTCGGTCCAGTGCGCGACAAAATTGCCGGCCCCTCTCCGGCCGCGCAATGGCGGCAGCAAGAGTACACCCCATCAGGAGCGGTGCATGATGTTGTGGAGTTGGATCTTGGGTGCGTCGCTCGCCGGCGGTCTCGGCGACAGCCCACCGGCGCCATCGGTTCGGGTCACAATCGACTCGTCTCGTCACGAGCTGACCATCACCAGTGGACCGTTCGACCTGCCGAACATGCCGCCGATGGATGATCATGCCATGATGGACTTGGGCATGTCCCACGACACCCGGCTTCAGCGCTTCGTATGGCCGGTGGACGGATGGTTTCGCGGCTTCAGGGTGGAGCTGGTGGACGGACAGGGCAATCCGGTCCCACCGCACGTCATGCACCACATGGTCATGGTGAATTTCAGTCGTCGCCAGCTGCTTTATTCGGCCGCTGAACGCCTGATGGGCACGGGGACGGAGACGGGAGAGGTGAGCGTACCGAAGACCATCGGCGTCCCAATGACGCCGGGGATGAAGCTGGGCATGTACGTCGCCTGGCACAACGACACCGGCAAGGACCTCGAGGGCGTGCACTTGAAGTTGATCATGCTGTGGACTCCCAAGAACCAGAATCCGCCGCCGGTGAACGCGCTTCCAATCTATATGGACGTGAACCTTACGGTCGGCGGACACAATACCTTCGACGTCCCGCCCGGCAAGTCAACCAAGGCCTATGAGTTCACCCTCCCAGTGGGAGGGCGGCTCCTCGGCGTGGGCGGTCACATGCACGATTACGGCAGCGGCGTGCGGCTGGAGGATGCGGAGACCGGTAAAGTGTTGACCCAGGTCCAGGCGAAGCGCGATTCGGTGGGCAAGCTGGTGAAGGTGTCCCGCAAGCTGTTTGGGGTGAGCGGCAAAGGCCTTCGCTTGAAGCCCAACCACCGCTACCGAGTGGTGGGAGAATACGACAACCCTACCGGAGAGCTGCGGGTAAAGGGCGCCATGGCCAGCATGGTAGGCCTCTTTGTGCCCGATGACATGAAGCGCTGGCCGGCGATCGACCCCCAGGATCCGACCTATCAGCGGGACCTGGCCTCACTGGACGTCCGGGGAGCAGGCCACGAGTCTATGGGAGAGCACCAGCATGGTGGGAAGTCCGAGTCGTCCAAGAGCCACGAAGGCCATGCCCCTGACGCTCACGACGTGCCCAGCAGCCCGCATACCAGCCACGAAAGCCACGAATAGCGCTAGCGGACGATTCGTCTGACCCCTACCCATCGCTTGTACCACCAGCGTCCGTAGGGGTCCTCCGCGCTCAGCGTACTTACCTGGACCCCTCGGGTCGCGCTGTGAATGAAGCGCCCCTCGCCGATATAAAGTCCCACGTGCGTCACCCGCCCGCCCCGATTGGAAAACGTCAGGATATCGGCGGGCGCAAGTCGCTTCAGCTGCCGATCGATCTTCCTGCCCTCTCGCGCCTGGTCGGTGCTCACCCGCGGGAGCGGGACGCCATGCTTGCCGTATGCGTACTGAATCAGGCCCGAGCAATCGAACCCATCGCCGCCGGCCCCGGTGCCGCCGAAGGTATAGGGACGCCCCATGACGTCCTTGGCCGTTGCGATGATTGAGTCTGCCAGCGTCACCGGCTTCGGCTGGGCGCCGGTCTCGGGTGGGGGCGAGCTGATTGTCGCCTCGGGCAAGAGCAACGTTTCCGGCGCCTGAGCTCGCAGCGGACCCGGCCTCGGAGGTCGGGATCCCCGCCCCAGGTGCACCGCTACCCCGAGGGCCAGCTCCACCCCTTGTTCCCCGGTAAGCGAAATCCCCCGCCATCGTCCCTCAGCCCCGATGGACATGAACGAAACCGGGAACAGGTCGTATCCGGCGCCGGCCGACCACGAGCCCCAGAGATCGGAAAAGCTGTTCGAGCTCTCCGATCCGAGCCCGCCGCTCAGCCCGGCCACGAGGTAAGGACCCTGGTCGCCGGAGCGAAACGCGGTGAGATCGGTCCCAAGTCCTGCGAGGGTACCCAGTCCGCCCGCCCGCCGAAGAACCTCACCGTGCAGCTGCAGTCGGAGGACGCCGCGGAGGGGGCGGGTAACTCCAAGGCGATACGACGTCCAGCCGGTCGAGTCGAAGAGCCGCCCGATGTTGATCTCGGCTTCCTGGGCTTGCAGCTGGTGGGCGGCCCCTGAGCACCAGAGAACCGCCATCGCGAGCGTGCCCCCAACCCGGCCGATCAACGCGCCGCCCCGAAGCGCTCCCGGACCGGACGCCCGGTTCGGAGGTCCACCCGGTAGGTGTCACCGGGAGTGCAGTGGGTCCAGAGCGTGGCTCTGATAGTGGAGTCGTTGACGAGAACCGGAGGGGAACCGGTATACAATAGCGGCACCGGCACCCGCCTGCCCCCGTGGCGGATCTCGAGCCCTCGTTCCACACAATCTTGGCCGTCGGCACCGGTCGATGCGCGGGCAAGCGTATACCAGATTTCTACTCCCCGGGCGCTGGCCAGAGCCAGGGAATCAGGGGGCAGCCCTCGGCCGGCACTGTCGGCAGTCACCGGCGCCTCGGCCTTCGATCCACCGCAGCCGAGAAGGGTGGCGATTGCAAGCTGCCAGGCCCCGTCGTACGTCAAGTACGACCCGCCGGATCGGGATGCGACGGCCCCGGCGGGACCTCGTCGAGCGTGGTGGCTTCGTCGATTGCGGCGGCGATGTCCGTGGTATCGGGAGTGCCGTCCGCCGTCACCGCCAGCACTTCGCGGATCTCAGGCGAACGCCGGAGAAAGCGCAGCCAGGCGATCAGACATGCAAAGCCGGCGAGCCCACCGCACACTGCGGTGACGGCCAGGCCCCGCACCGGGTCGTCCAGCTTTAGAGCCAGCAGGGCTCCCGCCACCGCCCCGAAAAAAGAAGCTGCCCACGCCAGAAACGGCGTGAGCAGCCACCCGAAGATGCGAAAGAGAAGTCGGACCCAGCGCATCGCTTAGGGGTGACGCTTCCTCATGCCCGAGAGAGCGGTTGCCAGGACGAGCCCCGGCAGGAACGCGACCCCGAAGGTGGCCAAGGTCCACCGTGCTCCCGGGAACCCGAGCAGAACGGCGGCTGCTGCAACGATCACCGCTGCGCCCACGGCAGTCAGGAAACCGGCCAGTGGCGCCGGGCGGCCGTCCCGTACAGTCTGGTTGGCGAGAATCCAGGCACCCATCCAGGGGATGAACGTGCCAGCCATCCACCAGACGGGGTGGTACCACCAGTTGCTCCCACCCCCGATGTCGTACCAGCGGTGACTGTACGTGCCGATGTTCTGCAGCAGCGCCACATCCACCAGCAGGAAAACGCCAGTCGCTGCCAACCCGATGCCCGCGGCTCCGGCAATCCCCTCGATGGTACGCGGCCTGGTCCAGACCCCCGGCAGCATGCTGACGGCGGCGAGGCCCACCAGCAGAATAACGCTCTGTACAACCAGCTCCGGTATATCGGCTAGCAAGCGCGAAGCCAGAGAGAACAGCAGGACCAGTATGCCCTCGACCAGCCCCAGCTTGACGGCACCCTGCACGATCATTGGGACTCTGGTAAGATCGTACTCGCCTTTCAGTTCCGCCGTCGAAGTCATGCAAGCTCCCGAGAGGATGTGAGTTCCCAAGTATACCGGAAGGTGCGTTCGAGGGCCAAGGGGTCCTCAACTGGCCCAGGCCAGCACCACAGCCAGATCGGTAAGCCCCCAGGCGACGAGGGCCTGATACATCCCGCGCTGATGGTCGCGCTCACTCATTCCCCGGTACCGCTGCAGCCACGAGACCAGAAGAACTCCCCACACCAGCCCGCACGCGGCAAGCGCCGCCCATCTCCACCCATCCCGCGGGCCCCAGCCTGCCCGGGCACCAGCCAGACCAAACAACACAAACGCGGCGGCCACCGCGGCCAGGGAGACGAACAGGCTTCTCCGTACCCCCAGGACCAGCGCGAGGGTTCGATCGCCGCGGCGATGGTCCTCCCCCAGCTGATAGATCTGGGTGAGTGGATAGAGCGCGGCGAACAGCGGGCAAAAGGCCAGCAACACCAACCCGCGGGGCTGATCCAGCGGAACACCGGTGGCGGCCCACCCGGCATACGGCGTCAGCGTGCCGAAGCCCCACATGTTGATGACCCAGTCAGCTCCCGGCACGGCCTTCAGGCGAAAGGGTGGTGCGGAGTAGAGCACTGAGAGTCCGAGGCAGACAGCATACGCGGCCCGGTACCCCGCCGGGAGTAGCAAGGCGCCGAGCAACCCCACCACCATGAGGCAGAAGCCGAAAGTCGCGAGGTGGGCAGGGGGCGGTGGAGGTCGCCTCAGGTAGGCGACATCGCCTTCGTCGCGGTCATACGCGCTGTTGAACGCGAGCGTGCCGCCGTTGAGGCAAACCACCCAGAGGACGAGGCCGAGCAGCGCTGACCCGAGTCGCTCACCGCGCTGGGCCCCGTTGAGACCGACCGCGAGGACGTATCCCACCAGCGTGTGTGCCGCCATGATGGGCCACTCGGCCGGCCGGGTATGGAGCAAATAATCGAAGCGGGGGCCGAGCAGGCGGTACCCTGCCCCGCGCGCCGTTGTCACCACTCGAGGCCGAGATGCCCGGCGGCGATGCGTAGCCCGCGCAGGGTGAGATCGGGGTCGGTCAGCTCGATAGTAGTGGTCAGAGGGGCGATGACGCCGGCGAGCCCGCCGGTTGCAACCACGCGAGGCTTCCGTCCTCCGGGCCATTCCGCGGTGATCCGTCGAACCATTCCGTCCACCGCATCCGCCGTCCCGAAGAGGACGCCGGCCTGGATGCATTCCTCGGTTCGGCGGCCGATCACCCGGGTGGGAGCCTTGAGCTCGGTCGCGGGAAGCTTGGCCGCCCGCCGGGTGAGCTGGTCGGCCGAGGTCCTCAGGCCGGGCATGATCGCCCCCCCGATGAAACGAGAGTCTGCCGTCATGCAGTCGAAGGTCGTGGCTGTGCCGAAGTCCACGACGAGGCTGTCGGCCGCAAACAGCTCGACTGCGGCAAGCACGTTTACGATCCGGTCGGCGCCTACCGTCAACGGCTCGTCGACGTCCAGGGTTACTGGGAGTGGCGACCTGGCATCCACCGCCACGCCGGTGCAGCCGGTGGACAGCGCCACTCCCTCGACCACGCTCTGGGTCGTGGCCGGCGCCACCGACGCGTAGCAGACGGCCCGAACCTCGTTGGGCGAGTGGCCCGCGTGGATCAGGAACCCTCCGATCGCGCTGCTCCATTCGTCCGGCGTGCGATCCGGGTTGGTGGTCAGCCGCCAGTGCGCGTTCAGATCGCGGCCTCGGAAGAGGCCAACGGTGATCTCGGTGTTTCCGATATCAAGGGTCAGCAGCATGAGAGAATTTACCGGCTAGGGGAGGCGGCGGCCAATTCCACGGTGCCGCTGCGGAGCGACACCTCCGATCCCGACGCAGTTCGCACCAGCAGCGCCCCATCCTCACCGACACCGGTCACCCTTCCCGCGGCCGGCTCAAGGATGGTATGGCCTCGAAGCCAATCGCGCCGCGCGAACCGGTCCAGCTCCGACGGCGAGAGCCGCCCCGGACCGAGATCGAGTGCTCGAAGCGCCGCGAGGACAGCGTCGCCAACCTCCTCCACGGTGATCCCGGGAGCCAACTCATGGAGCGACATGGCGACCAGGCCGAGCTCGTCCGGAATCCGGTTTCGGACGTTCATCCCGACGCCGACCGCTACCCAGGCGAGCGAGTCACCCTGCCACCGGGCCTCACACAGCACACCCCCGACCTTGCGACCTTCGAGCATGAGATCGTTGGGCCATTTCAGCTGCAGCGGCTTGGGCAGCTGGGCCTGGATCGCTTCGGCCACCGCGAGTCCTACCCGGAGGCTGATGACCTCGAGCCCCTCCACGGCTGGCGGCTTGAACACAACGCTCAACCACAGTCCTCCGACGGGCGAGTGCCATGTCCGTCCGCGCGACCCGCGCCCCTCGAGCTGCTCGCCGGCTATCACCGCCGTTCCCGGGACCGCTCCCTCCGACGCCAGTTGATGGATGACGTCCATGGTCGAGCTGACCCGATCGAAGTAATGGAGCCGCATCACCGGCAACACCGCCGTGGTAGGAACTTCGTTGCCGCGCCATCCATCGAAGTTCCAGGTTGCATAGCTCCGGTGTCTTGCGCGAGTCCGGGGCTAGTCAGGCTCGGCATGACCTAGCCTCCGGTAAACAACAGGATCGCACCGAACGCGATCCGGTACCAGGCAAACACGCTGAAGCTGTGGCCCGACACGTAGGAAAGAAATGCCTTGACCACGACCAACGCCGATACGAAGGAGACGATGAAGCCGACGGCAAACAGCGGGATGTCGCTTACCGCAAGCACCGACCAACTCTGCAGCAGATCGTACAGCGTCGCGGCGAACATGACCGGAATCGCCAGGAAAAAAGAGAACTCGGTGGCCGCGATCCGGGAGAGCCCCAGGCTATAGCCACCCATGATGGTCGCGCCCGAGCGGGAGACACCGGGAATCAGCGAGAGCACCTGGGCCAGGCCGACCCCGAGTGCGGTTCGGGGCGGCACCTCGTTCACGTTCAGCACCTTGGGAGCGGGGGCTAACCGCTCGATGAGCAGGATGAGCACTCCCCCGGCCACCAGCGCGATCGCCACCACCGTCGGATTGAACAGCCGCTCCTTGATCCAGGGATGGAAGAGGAAGCCGATGATCGCAGCCGGGAGAAAGGCGATGATGAGGTTCACCACAAAGCGGCGGCTCAGCGGATCCCGCGGGGCGGCGGCCACCGTGCGCCAGAGCCGGGCTCGGTAGAGCCAGACGATGGCCAGAATGGCCCCAAGCTGAATGAAGACGTCGAAGGTCTTGGCCCGTTCGTCAACCAGGCCCAGCCAATTGCTCACAACGATGAGGTGCCCGGTTGAGGAGACGGGGATGAACTCCGTTGCCCCCTCCACCAGACCGAGGATGGCGCCTTTCAGCAGCAGCTCAGGCGACACGGGTCCGCCTCAAGTGAGCACTTCCCGATAATACGCCTCGTACATCGGGACGATCCGATCAGCGGAGAACTGCTGGGCCTTGGCGATCGCCGCCGCCCGCATGGCGCGGTGCCGCTCGGGATCGCGCAGCAGCTCGACCGCCCGCCGCCCCATCGCTTCCACCGAGCCGACCGGCTCGAGGATTCCGTTGACCCCATCATCGATCACCTCGGGCAGCCCTCCGGCCCGGCTGGCGACAACCGGGGACCCGCACGCCATCGCCTCCAGCGCGGCCAGGCCGAACGACTCGGTCTGGGACGGCAGTATGAAGAGGTCGCTGGCCTGGAGCAGCGATGCGATGGAGTCCAGCCGGCCCAGAAAGCGCACATCGTCGGTGACGGCAAGATCGCGGGCCTCATTCTCCGCATCCATCCGCTCCGGTCCGTCCCCGATCATCACCAGCGTCGACGGCATGGCCCGGCGGATCCGGGCGAACACCCGCACCACATCCTTCACCCGCTTCACCTCGCGGAAGTTGGAGACGTGGGTGATCACCTTCTGGCCCTCGGGCGCGACCGTCCCCCGACATCCCGGCTCGCCAGGACGATACTCCTGGAGGTTGACGAAGTTCGGCACCACGCGAATATCACAGCTGCCACAGCCGAAGGCCCGGTGCGTCTCGTCCCGGAGGTAGTTCGACACCGCGGTGACGCCGTCCGATCGCTCGATTGAAAACTTGGTGATGGCGTAGAAGCTCGACTCCTGCCCTACCAGCGTGATGTCGGTGCCGTGCAAGGTGGTGATCACCCGGAGTGATCGAACGCCTTTCAGCATCTCGCGGGCCAGATAGGCCGTCGTGGCGTGGGGGATCGCATAGTGCACGTGCAGAAGGTCGAGCTCTTCCGCGAGGACGACCTCGTGCTGCTTCGACGCCAGTGCCAGGGTGTAGGGGAAATGATCGAAAAGAGGATAGCGTCCCATCCGGGTCTCGACCTGGTGAAAGAAGACCCGCTCGCTGTATCCCCGGAGGCGGAAAGGCGAGTCGTAGGTGATGAAATGCACCTCGTGTCCCCGGCGGGCGAGCTCGAGCCCCAGCTCAGTGGCCACGGCCCCGGAGCCGCCGTAGGTGGGATAGCAGGTGATGCCGATCTTCATCGAGCTGGGAGCTGGGAGCTGGGAGCTTGGAGCTCAAAACCGGCAAGCATTCCACACTGCGTCATAAACCCCATCCCGCCCTCATGGTTAAAGAGTCACTGGCTCCCAGCTCCTAGCTCCCAGCTCGCTCCCACAACGCGGCTATCTCCGCCGCCAGCTTCTCCGGCGGCCGGGTGGCGTCCAGCGTAGTCACCCGGCCGGCAAGCTGATGCCGAAACCAGGTCTCCTGCCGCTTGGCATACTGTCGGGTCCCCACCGCGATTGCGCCCGCCACGGACTCACGTGTGCGGCCACCGTGGAGATATTCGACCGCCTCTCGAATACCGATCCCGTCCAGGCCGGGCGTCTTGGGCCCGTGCCCCTCGGTCAGCACCGAGGCGACCTCCTCGATCAACCCCCGCCGTACCATGTCTTCGGCTCGCCGGGCAATTCGTTGGTGCAGCACCGGCCGGGGCACGGTGAGAACAATGTACCACGGGTCGAGTGATCCCTGGGCGCGTGCCGCCTGCTGCCAGTAGGAAAGTGGCCGCCCACTCAGGAGCGCCACTTCAATCGCCCGGGCCGCCCGCTGTCTACCGCCACCCCGGAAGCCGGGGTCGAGGCGCGCAGCCCACCGAAGCAGCTCGATGGCCTCCAGCCGAGCAGTCCAAGCGTCTAATGATCGCCGCCTGGCGACATCCAGCGATGGCTCGGCAAAGAGTCCCTCGGCCAGAGCGCGGATGTAGAGTCCGGTGCCACCTACCACCACCGGGAGCTTGCCCCGGCTCCGGATCTCGTCCAGCCAACCCACGCCATCGCGAGCGAAATGGCCGGCGCTGTATCGCGCACCGGGATCGACCAGATCCACCCCGTGGTGTGGGACCCGGGCTCGTTCCTTCCGGCTGGGTTTGGCGGTGCCGATATCCAGGCGGCGGTAGACCTGGCGGGAGTCCGCTGAAATGACTTCGAGGGGCCAGTGCGCCGCGAGGGCCATCGCAACCGCGGTCTTGCCCACGGCTGTCGGACCGACCAGCACCGGGACCCTAGCGCCGGCCAAACCGGCGCTCCAACTCCTCCCGGGGAAGCTGCACGATCGTCGAGCGGCCGTGCACATCGTGCGGCGGCAGGTCGGTGGCGAACAGGCGGAGGAGCAGCTCCCGCATCTCGCGCTGATCGAGGCGCTGCCCCGCCTTGACCGCCGCGCGGCAGGCGTAGGTCGCCGCGAAACGCTCCAGCCGATTGGCCCAGCCGCCGAACCGGCCGCGCGCGAGGTCGGCGATCATCTCGCGGAAACAGGCCGCGGCGTCGAAGCGCGGATGGGGCGTGGGGACTGCGTGCACTACTACGGCCCGTCCACCGAAGGCGTCCGCCTCGAATCCCACCCGCCGCAACTCCTCGCCATGCGACTCGAAGGCGTCAAGCTCCTCATCGGTCAGGTCGAGGGTGAGTGGAAGCAGGAGCCGTTGGGCCGGCGCTCCACCGCCGCGGAGCTGAATCATGACCGCTTCGTAGAGCACCCTTTCGTGGGCGGAATGCTGATCCACGATGATCACACCATCCGGACCCTCATACATGATGTAGCTGTCGAACACCTGGACCACCGGCACGTCGAAGCCGGCTTCGGACTGGACGTCGCCCGGGACCGGCGATGAGTCCGGCGCGAAGAGTTGGTCGAAGTCGAGCAGCGACCCAAGCGATTCGGGTGGCTGTCCACCCCCGCCGGCGACCGGAAGCGGCCGCCAATGGCCGACCGGTGCGGCCGCCACCAGCGCACCCAGGGCGGACCGGACTGCCTCCTCGACAGCGCGCTCCAGGCCTATCCGGTCACGAAAGCGGACCTCGAGCTTGGCCGGGTGAACGTTGACATCGACATCTTCGGCCGCAACCTGAATGCGCAAATAGATGGAGGGGCGGTCTCCGGGATGGATCGCGGCACGATAGCCTGCCTCGGCCGCCCGAACGAGGAACGGATCCTTGAAGGGACGCCCGTTGACGAAGAGCTGAGTCCGTCGCCCGGTCGGTTGCGCATCGCCCGGCCGCTGCACGTAGCCGTTGACCCGGAACGCACCGGCGGCGTAATCCACCGGGACGAGGGTTCCGGCGAGGTCCCGGCCCCAGACCGAGGCGAGCCGCTCGGCCGGATCCTGGCCCGCGGGCACCCCGAGCCGGCAGGTACCGTCGACGTGCAGCTCGAAGCCGGTTTCAGGATGGGCCAGGGCCAGCGTGGAGACGGCCTCGTGTGCCGCACGGGTCTCGCTCGCCGCGGAACGAAGAAACTTGCGCCGGGCCGGCGTGTTGAAGAAGAGACCCCGGATCGTGACGCTGGTCCCCCGCTGCCGTGCTGCGGGGGCGACTCGCTCCAGCCGCCCACCGACCACGCTGAGCTCCGATCCCTCACCTTCGCCATCGTGAGTGATCAATGCGAGACGGGATACCGATGCGATCGCGGGAAGCGCCTCACCCCGGAAGCCGAAAGTGGCGACTCCCACCAGGTCGGCCGCGCTGCGGACCTTGCTTGTGGCATGCCGGTCGAGGGCCAGGACCGCATCCTCCCGGCCCATCCCGCTGCCGTCATCGCTGACCTCGATCAGCACCTTGCCGCCGTTCTCCAGCTCCACCCGCACATGCCGGGCGCCGGCGTCAAGGGAGTTCTCGACCAGCTCCTTGACCACGGACGCGGGTCGCTCGACCACTTCGCCGGCTGCGATCTGATCGGCGACGGCATCGGGCAGGATTGCAATCCGGCGGGACATCGGGGAAATCTATCCCCCGATCGTAGCGATGGCGTCGGCGGCCACCCACCCTTCTCGCGAGCCCGCCACGCGCACCAGAACCCAGCCTCGGTCGTTCCTGAGAATCTGGACAGCGCCCCCCGCTTCGACCGGCCCCAGCGCCGGTGCGCGTTCGTGGGGCGAGAGCCGAAGCGTGGTCTGATCGAGAACGATGCCGATCGGCCGCCGGTACCAGGCACGCAGCCCGAAACCAGCCGCGGTGGTTGCAGCCGAGAATGCCAGCAGGACCGCCCAGCGGTCCCGCTGTCGAGGCCGCAGCACCCAGGCGATCCAGCCTGCCAGCCACCCCAGTACGCCGAGCAGCAACAGCTCGTCCGGAGTTACTGGAGGGGACCAGGTCCACCGCGCGGAGGCAGCATCGGGTGCCGGTGTGAGCCGAAGGGCCCGACGGATAGTGGGCTCGCGGGGCTGGAGCCGTCTGGCTCGCTGCCATGCCGCGGCGGCGTGACCGGTGGAGCCCAGCCGGTAGTAAGCGGCCCCAAGATCGTACCAGTGAGCGGCGACAGTGGGCTCGAGCTCGGCCCGCCGCGCGAACCCTTCAGCCGCCGCGCGCAACGAGCCGCTCTCATAGAGTTGCTCGGGTGGAGGTGATTGCGCCGCGAGGCTTCCCGCGACCAGGCCGACGAGCAGGCCGGCAACGACGCCCCGGCCGCGCCAACCACGGAGTGAGCCCCCGAGCCGATCCATCAGCTCCTGCACCTCGGCCACCAGGGCGGCATCCTCCTCGGAGATCTCCCCCGGACCGTACCGCCGAGCCAGAAGCTGCTCCCGCGCTGCGGCCAGCCTCCAGGCGGTGTCGGCATCACCCCCCGCCGCCCTGACCGCCGCCGCGAGACCGGTCCGGGAGCGATGGTCGGGGTCCGGCACCAGGCTCCGCACTACCGCGTCGAGGACCTCTTCCGCGCCACGGAGTCCTGCCGCCGGCGGTACCACGGACCGGCGCCGACGGGGCCGCCAGCCGCGGCCGAACACGAAGAGAGGGGGCAGCAAGAGCAACACTGCCCAACACCAGTCCGGAATCGCCTGCGCCACCCGTCGAGTGAACGCCGGGGACCCGCTCGGCATAAGAGCCGGAGGCATCGCCGTCGAGCTGGCCGACTCACCGCCCCGCGCCACCGGAAGTGAGGCGGCCCCGATACCGGCCGAGCGATACGCGCCTGCCGCCAAGTCGTAATATGAATAGTTGACCGGAGGCAATGAGAGCGGACCTATCGAGTCAGGCACCACCAGATACCTGAAGCTCTTCACGCCGCCCACCTGGCCGTCAACCGTGGTCAGCTGTTCATCCACCCGGTCAGCGTAGGCGCGGGCGGTGCGAGGCCAGCGGATCGCTGGAGGTGGCCAGAGTGCCGAGTTTCCTACTCCAGACAGCACCAGCTCGACCGCTACGCCTTCGCCCGGGTGAGCGGTAGGAGGCGTGATTCGGCGCTCCACCCGCAGTGCCGATCCTACCGCACCATTGAAGTCAGCCGGACGACCCTCGCTCGGAAGCGGTCGCACGGTCAGGGTCTCGGGCAGGCTGGTCAGCGCAAAGCGTTCTTCCTGGCTGAAAAACTGGAGCGCAAGTGGCGTGCTGTACTTCAGCATGGCGCGGGGGACCGCAATGGTTCCGGCAACCAGAGGGAAGACCACCTGGTGGGCGACGAAGAGATCGTACGGCATACCACCAATGTTACGGGTTACGGCAATGCCGGACGGCGTTGCCTGCGGATAGCTCCACACGCCGTCGATCACGGGTGGCTGCAGCGTGGGCGGGCGTCGGAGCTGCATCCGGAGATCGCGGGGAAACCAGGCTGCCGTAACGACGTCGACCTGCTCACCGACCCGGACCGTATCGGCGGACACCACCAGCGCCACCGCCGCCTTGCCTCGTGGCGGAGGAGGAGTGCGTTCCAGCAGGCGCCGGAGCCTCGGGTTGAGCGCCGTAGCCGCCACGACGGCGCTGGCCTCGACCTCGACGACAATGGCGGCCGCCTCCGTCATCTCGCGCCCCTGGGTAGCGCGGGCCGGGCCAACCTGCCAACGACCCGGGCGCAGCGCCCGCAAGCGAATCTCGAGTGTGGTGGTCCGGATCGCGCTCCCGGAGAGGGCCACCTCTGTCCGCTCGCTGCGCGAGACGATCTCGAACCCGTTCAAGGGTGCCAGGGTCAGGGTCATCGGCTCGGAGGACTGGCTCACCGCCCGGGCGGTGTACACCAGCTCATCTCCCACCGCCACTTTATCGTGGTCGACCGATACATGGAGCTCGGGTGACCCCAGTCGCAGCAGCAGCAGCAGGATAAGGGCGATCACCAGTCCTGGACCCCACCGCCCGAGCTGCCCTTCAGCCGGCGCTGCTGGTCCGACCGGGTTTCCCGCTCGCGGCGTTCCATCGAGTTGAGGATCTGTTCAGCCTGGCTTCGGCTCAGCTCCTGTTCCTTCGGCTCCGGGCGCGACGGCTCGGGCGATGGTGAGCCGCCGCCGCCTGCGGGCGGCTTCCCGCCCCCGCCACCTCCGCCACCGGCGGGTGGCGGCCGGCGACGCTCGGCGAGCTCGAGATTCCATTTGGCGCGAGCAGACGACGGTTGCAATAACAATGCTTCGCGCAGCCGCTCGGCAGCCTGATCGAGGTGCTCATTCCGCTTCGTCGTGTCGCCGGCCGCGGCAAGCAGTCCCGCTACCCCAAGATTGTAGAGGGCGCGGTACCTGAGGTCAGGATCGAGCGACTTGGCGGCTTCGGTCAAGGCACCCTGGGCCACCACGAGCCGTCCCGCATCCAGGGCCGCGGTGCCCGCGTTGTAGAAGGCGGTATCGCGTGCGCTGCCCTGGGCCTCCTTCAGGAATGCCGCGGCCGCTCCGGCCGGATCGCCGGCGTCCATGGCACGGTTGCCCGCAGTTGGACGCTGCGCCACAGCGGAGCTGGACCAGAGCAGCAGGCCCGCCAGGCTCACCAACGCCGGACCGGGTCGAGCAATGGTGTAGCCCAACAGCAGGAGGCCGGCCGCCAGCACCGGGATCCAGGCCCGCGGCACCAGATCATTGGTTCGGGCGTCCGAGGTAGGACTTCGTTTCATGGCGGCCACCACATCGCGCACCGCTCCGGCCTGGTCGGGTAGCTCGCTGGGAACCAGCGTCCCCTCAGCCGCGTCCACCAGCGCGCGGAGCACATCGTCTCGCCTCTGGGTCCGGACCACGTTCCCGGCCTCGTCCTGCTTGTACTCCAGCAAGGTGCCCGCGGAGTCCCGGAGCGGTATTCGAGTCGGCAACGCGCGTCCCTCCGCCACCACTATCAGGCGAACACCCTCGTCCTTGAGCGCCTCGGCCGCCGCGATTGCCTCGGGGAGCGTGTCATGCGCTTCACCATCGGTGAAAAGCACGAGCACGCGGTCGGCGGCGTCGGTGGCGGCGCCGAGGAGCTGGGCGCCCTGGGTGAGAACCGCGGCGAGGCTGGTGCCCCCTTCGCTGGCGAGATCGGGATCCAGCGCATCGAGATACATCCGGATGGCGCCGCCATCGACGGTGAGGGGAGCGAGGATGTAGCTCCTGCCCGCGAACGCGATCATTCCCAGACGATCGCCATCGAGATCCTGGATCAGCCGGCGCGCCTCCCGCGAGGCGCGCAGCAGTCGGCTCGGCGCCACGTCCTCCGCCAGCATCGATCGGCTGATATCCATGGCGAAGACCAGGCTGAGCGCCCTGGTCTCGGTTTTCACCTCGGTACGGCCGGAGCGCGGTCCAGCCAGGCCGATCCCCGCCAGGAGCGCCGCTACACCGATCAGGAGCGGCGCCCAGCCCCCTCGAGCGCGCGCGATCCGGCCGAGCGAGGGAGACCACCGCCGGGCCAACTGCACCCGCCGGCGACGGGCGAGCCACGCCGCGCAGGCGAACGCAACCGCGATCACTGGCGCAAGAAAGAGTACCAGAGGCGAGTCGAAGGTCATGGAACCCGCACCACCAGCGTCGTCGCCAGCAGGAGTTCGAGTGCCAGGGCACCGAGCCCGAGCAGGATCAGGGGCCGAGTCGTCTCATCGTACCGGGTGTAGCGGGTCACCTGGATCGGCGTCTTCTCCAGCGCATCGATCTGGCGGAAGATCCGGCTCAGCGCCTCGCTGTCTTTTGCCCTGAAGTATCGTCCACCGGTCTTCTGGGCGATTTCCTGGAGCAACGGCTCGTCGATGCGAACCGGCAGCAGCTCATAGCGAAAGCCCCCCAGGCCGCGACCGGTAGGAATGGGCGCCTCACCGATCGTGCCCACGCCTATTGTGTACACCTTGATGCCGAACGCGGCGGCGGTGGCCGCCGCGGTCCGGGGATCGATCAGGCCCTTGTTGTTCTCGCCGTCGGTCAGCAGCAGGATCACCTTGGACTTGTCGGGTGCCCGGCGGAGCCGGTTCACCGCGGTGGCCAGACCGCTGCCGATCGCGGTGCCGTCTTCCAGGCTGCCGATCTTGAGGTCCATCACCGCCTGTTCGATGACCGGATAGTCCAGCGTCACCGGAACCTGGGTAAGCGCCTCGCCCGCGAACGCCACCAGACCGATCCGGTCGGCGCTGCGCCCCCGGATGAACCCGACGGCCTGCCGCTTCGCCACCTCCAGCCGGTTGGATGGCGCGAAGTCCTCGGCGAGCATGCTGCTGGAGATGTCGATAGTGATGACGATCGCGATTCCCTCTTTCTTCACCTCTACCATGTCGCCGCCGATCCTCGGGCCGGCGGCAGCGACGACCAGTCCAGTCAACGCCAGCGCGCGGAGCGCCGGCGGAAGTATCACCCACCACCGCCGCCTCACCGCTTCCGCGGGGAGGGTAATGTCGCTATACCTGGCGCCGGGGCTCTCATGCTTGCGGCGCCGCCACCACCAGAAGGCGAGGGCGAGGAGGAGCAATACCAGCAGCCAGGGGCGGGCGAAGCTCATGCGGCATCGCGCAGCAAACGGTCGCGCATCTCGATCGTGGCCTGCGAGAGCCTCAGCGCCTCCGAGGATGGCAGCAGACCAAAGCGAACATCATCTAGCGCCCGAAGCAGCCCACCCAGCTCTTCCAGCGGCCATTCCGGCCTGGCGGCGGCGATCTCGGCCAGGACCCGCTCGGTGTCCAGGCCCGGATGCGCGGACGCCACGCGTTGCTCCAACGCCGCCCGGAGCCGGGCCGTGGCCACGTTGGCGACGGCGCGGTATTCGCCGGCATCGGCCCACCGGGCCAGCGGAGCCTGCGGCGCTTCGGGCCGGAGCGGAGCACCGGTCGTGCGCACCGGCTTGCCCCGCCTGCGCCACCAGAGGTGGAGTGGCAGGAGCAGGATCGCGGCCGCGAGCCAGAGACCGGCCATGGGAGCCAGGCTGGTCACTCTCCGGGTGACGATGCCGGCACGAGGCTGCGGCGCCAGAGACGAATCCTGTGGTACCCGAGGCAGGACGCTCCTGATCTCGACGTTCACGCCCACCGCTGCCAGCGAGTCTACGCTCCCGCCAGGTCCGAGGAGGAGCGGGCCGGGGAGCTCGATGGTGTGCTGCCCCGGCCGCCAGACCACCACGGGGTATGAGATCCTGACCGAGTCTCCAGTCATGACCATCCGGCCCCGCCCGAGCAGCTCGAAGGGATCAGCGGGCTCCCAGTCTGTGGCGCGGACGGCATACCCGGCCGGTACTCGCACCGTTCGGGTGAGCCACACCGTGTCGCCGACGGTCGGTGCGGTGCCCTGCAACACCAGGCTCGCCAGAAGAGCGATCACGCGCGATTTATCCGGCGGGCCCGGCGGGCAAAGGCTCGGCGCAACGGGATAGCGTAATCCCTGCCGGTCTCCAGCCGGACATGATCGGCTCCCGACGCGGCCAGCGCCCTCGCCCGCTCCTCGCGGCGACGCTCCGCCAGCATCGCCACTCGTGCCCGCACTTCCCTGCTCCCGGTGTCCACCAGGACCCGTCGCTCGGACTCGGCGTCCACGATCTCGATCCAACCGGATTCCGGCAGGTGGTGCTCCCGGGGATCATCCACCGTGATGGCCACTACGTCGTGGCGCGCACCGAGCCGGCGCAGGGGGCGCTCCCAACCTTCGGCGATGAAATCGGAGAGCACCACCACAATGCTCCGGTGCCGCAGCACCCGGCTGGCGTAGGAAAGACTGGCCCCCAGATTGGTGCGCCGGCCCGAAGGTTGAAACGCAACCAGATCTCGGATCACCCGAAGGGCGTGGCGACGGCCCTTCCGCGGCGGGATCACCCGCTCGACCGTATCGGAGAAGAGCAACGCTCCGACCCGGTCGTTGTGGTGCGCCGCCGCGAGGGCCAGGACCGCCGCGATCTCCACGGAGAGTGCGGCCTTGGTCACCGGCTCACCGAACCGGGTTGAGCCGGACTGATCCACCACCAGCATGAGGGTGAGCTCTCGCTCCTCGGTAAAGGTCTTGACGTAGGGACTGGCCAGCCGGGCCGACACGTTCCAGTCTATAGAGCGGAAGTCGTCGCCATGCTCGTAGGCCCGAACTTCGGCGAACTCCATGCCCTGCCCTCGAAAGACGGACCGATACTCGCCCGCGAAGAGCGAGCCGACGAGGCCCCGGGTTCGGAGCTCGATGGCCTTGACCTGCTTCAGGATTTCAGGGGAGATAGGCATGAAAAGTCGCGAGTCGCGACTACCTTCACGGAACCTTTAACGCACCCAGCACCCGCGTCACCACATCGTCGGTCGACACGTCTTCGGCCTCGGCTTCGAACGTCAGCACGATCCGGTGGCGAAGCACGTCGGGGGCCAGCGCCCGCACGTCCTCGGGAACCACGTAGGCCCGCTCGCGCAGGAAGGCGTGCGCTCGCGCCGCCTGCGCCAGCGCAATGGAGGCGCGGGGTGAACCGCCGAAGGCAACCAGAGGTTTGAGGTCGTTGAGTCCCACCAGCCCCGGATCCCGCGTGGCCCGGATCAGATCGACGATGTAGTCCACCACCTTCTGATCCATGTAGAGCCCGGCAATAGCATTGCGGGCAGCCAGGATGTCGTCGGGGGCCAGCAGTCGCTCGACGGCGATCTCCTGGCCGCCGCTCATCCGCAGCAGAATTTCTTTCTCCTCGTCCCGGGTGGGGTAGCCGACTCGCACCTTGAGCATGAACCGATCGAGCTGCGCTTCGGGCAGCGGGTAGGTCCCTTCGCTCTCGATCGGGTTCTGGGTGGCGAGCACCAGGAACGGCTCCTGCAGCGGATAGGTCGTGCCGCCGATGGTCACCTGATGCTCCTGCATCGCCTCCAGCAACGCCGCCTGCACCTTGGCCGGTGCCCGGTTGATCTCGTCGGCCAGGATGATCTGCGCGAACAGCGGTCCCTTCTTGACGTGAAATTCCTGGCTCTTCTGATTGAAGACCATGGTGCCGATGACGTCGGCCGGAAGCAGATCGGGAGTGAACTGAATGCGGGAGAACGACGCGTGAATGATTTCCGAGAGGGTCCGCACCGCGAGGGTCTTGGCCAGGCCCGGCACACCCTCCAGCAGGATGTGGCCGCCGGTCAGGAGCCCCACCAGGAGCCGTTCCACCATCGCATCCTGCCCCACGATGCGTCGCGACACTTCCTTCAGGATCCGCTGAACCGGAAGCAGCTCCGCGGGTTTGGGGCTCAGCTTGGTGGCGCTCACTTCGCACTCCTCGATGGGGGACGGAAATGCTTACCCGACGCCCTCTCGGTGGGGCGGGTTTCAGTGCCCTCCGGAGTGAGATGCACCGCCTTGTAGAGCGCGGCCTCCTCTCGCGGTGTAAGCGGCCGGTACCTGCCCGGGGCGAGATCGCCCAGCCTGACGGGCCCGTAGGAGAGCCGCGCCAGCCGCTCGACCTTGAGGCCCATGGCCTCGCACCAGCGCCGGACGATCCGGTTGCGTCCCTCCTCCAGCGTCAGATCCAGAATGCTTCGACCGTCCTTGCCTGGTCTGACCCGTACGTCGGTCGGCACCACCGCCCGGCCGTCTATCACCGTCCGCTCTCGTGCCAGTGCCGCGATCTCGGCGGTTGGCCGCCCGTGCACGAGGGCAGTATAGCGCCGGGGAATCCGGTACTTCGGATGGGTCAGGCGGTGTACCGCCTCACCGTCGGTGGTCAGGATCAGAAGCCCGGTTGTCATGACATCGAGCCGCCCGACATACGTCAGTGCGGCTGGATTGGGAATGAAGTCCAGCACGGTCCGGCGGCCCTCTTCATCGTTGGCCGTCGTGACCACGCCGAGTGGCTTGTGGAACGCGAGCCAGCGACGATCCTGGGTCCTGACCGGCTTCCTGCCGACGGTGATACGCTGGCGGTCGGGATCCACTTTCATTCCGAGCGTCGCCGGCTTGCCATCGACCTTTACCTGGCCGTCCTCGATCAGCTTCTCGGCGGCCCGGCGCGATGCTACACCGGCGCGCGCCAGCGCGCGCTGGAGCCGCATCTCAGTCATGACTCGGCCTCGACGTACGCCGCCGCGTCGTCCGCGCCCTCCGAGATGGCCAGATGCGGGCGCAGAGCGATGGTGAGTTCTTCGGCCTTGGGTAGCTCGGCCAGGTCTCGCATCCCCAGGAGCTCGAGGAAGAGGGCCGTTGTCCCGTACAAGAGCGGGCGCCCCAGGGCTTCGCTGCGGCCGACCACTTCGATGAGACCCCGCTCCTGCAGCGAGCGCAGCACCCCGCCGGCCGAGACCCCGCGAATCTCCTCGATCTCCACCCGGCCTACCGGCTGCCGGTAGGCGATCACGGCGAGCGTCTCCAACGTGGCCGCGGTGAGCTTGGGGGCGCGCACCGAGATCTGGGCCCGCTCGATCGCCGCGGCGTGCACCGGACGAGTGAGGATCTGGTAACCGCCGGCCAGCTCGACCAGCTCGACACCGTGCTGGTCGAAGTCGTAGTGCTCCCGCAACTGCTCCAGCGCTACCCTTACGTCCGCCGCGTTGGCATCCGGGTCGAGGGTCGCCAGCTCCTCCGCCGTCAGCGGGCGGCCGGAGGAGAAGAGCGCAGCCTCAAGCAGCTGGGCGAGGGGATTCACGGGCAATCACCATCGGGCAGAAGGGAGTAGACTGGACCAGGCGGAGACTTCCGCGCTTGGCCAGCTCCAGCAGAGCGAGCAGCGTCGAGAGGACGTCGACGATCGTGGCTCCCGAGCCGAGCGCGTCAAGCCACCGGATCTCTTCCCTCTCGGTGAGAAGGTCCTCGATCCTGCGGGTGGCCGACTCCACGTCGAGCGGCCGGGCCACGACCCGGTGCAGGACCGGTGAGGGGATCCCGGCGATGACCCGGTCAATTGCCGTCAGCATGTCGAACAGGTTGAGCGTGAGCGGCGGCGGCGGGAGCGACGGTGGCGGCGGCAGATAGCCCCGGGCAAACTGCTCGGCCCGCTTCCCCGCGGCTCGGCCCAGCCAGACCGCCACCTCCCGGATCTGCTGGTACTCCAGCAGCCGCCGCACCAGCTCAGCCCGCGGATCCTCCCAGCCATCCTCTTCGGCTCCGCGCGGCAGCAGCATCTGCGCCTTGAGACGCACCAGCCGGCTGGCCATGTCGAGGTAGTCGGCCGCCTGGTTGAGGCCCAGCTCATGGACGGCCTGGAGAAACTGATCGGCGATCCGCGCGATGGGAATGTCGGCAATCTCGAGCTCCTCTTCCCGCAGCAGGTGCAGCAGCAGGTCGAGCGGTCCGGAGAATGCCTCGAGCTCCACCACGAACCCCGAGCCCGCGCCGAAGGCAGTAGTGGAAACCTCGGGAAGGGTGGCGGTATCGGTTGCGGTCATGACTGAAAGATGTTCCATCCGTCCCCCACATGGAACGGCAAGATGACTCGCAGCAGCACGTCCCGGAGCGTGAATGCGGGAATCAGCAGGATGGAGACCACTGGAGGAAACAGGAACAGGAGGATGAACAGAGGTAAATACCCCAACCGCTGCAGCCCGCGATACCAGAGACCCGCGCGAGGTGGCAGCGCGTGATAGAGAAGGTGGGAGCCGTCGAGCGGTGGAATCGGGATCAGGTTGAAAAAGCAGAGGACCAGGTTGAGCCAGATCCCATACACCATCATGCGCTGGACGGTGTCGAATACCGCAATCGCCGCCGGGATGAACGCCGCCAGAAGGCCGATCAGCACGAACAGAACCGAGCACACCAGAGCGATCATGAGATTGGTAGCCACGCCGGCGACGGAGACCAGCAGGTCTCCCTTCACATAGTGCTTGAATCTGCTCGAGTCCACCGGCACCGGTTTGGCGCCACCAAAGGTGTATTGCCCATGGGAGCCAAACCAGATCAGCACCGGCATGAGAATGCTCATCCAGGGATCGATATGTGGCAGCGGGTTGAGGGTTACCCGCCCAAGACGATACGCCGTGTCGTCTCCCTGCCGGAGCGCCACCGCCGCGTGGGCGTACTCATGAGCGCACATAGCGAAAACCAGCATGGGGAACGCCAGGATAAAATCGCCGATTTGTCGATCCAGGAGGTCGCCTCGATCTGGGGGGCGCCGAAGGTTAAACGGGCGACGAGGACAAAGTCAAAACCGCGTCCCGCTTGACCTTGCGGCCTCGGGGGCCTATTTTTTCGGGCTTAGCTTCCGGAGCGAATTCCGGAACTAACTTCTCCGTGACCGAGGTTGCCGTGCCCCGTATCAAGTCCGCTGCCAAGCGTATGCGCCAGGGTCGTGCCCGCGCCATTCACAACCGTACCCATCGAAGCGAGCTCAGGACGGCACTCAGGAAAGTACGTGCCGCCACCGGAGCCGAGGCCGCCGCCGCCTACGCCGAAGCGGTGAAGCTCCTCGACCGTGCGGCCCAGAAGAGCATCGTCCATAAGAATGCCGCGGCCCGGCAGAAGAGCCGACTGGCCAAGTTGGTTGCCGGGAAAAAGTAAGCCAGAGCGGTAAGCAGTGGGTGGTTAGCGAGGGGCGGCCGGTCTGGCGCCCCTTTCGAATTTCAGAGACTATGACGTGACAAACGACTTCACATGTGCCTTGTAAGCTGCTGCACCACCGAAGATTCCCGCTCACCTCTCACTGCTTACGTTTCCCCCCCTACACCCCAGCCAGCTCCGCGCCGCAGCGCTCGCAATACCACTCCGTGGGGCGATTCAACGTCCCACATTCCCCGCACTTCAGCGTCTTGGCGACCCCAGAGGCGGCTTTACCGGATGCCGCCGTTGCGCTGGGCGCCGAGGACTCACGGGGCGCGGCGGTGGTCGTGGTCCCGGAGGGCGTCTCCGGATTGCTGGCCCGGCGGCTCGCCATCCGGGACGGTTCCTCGTCCGACACCGACTTCAGGAAGGCCATCTCGTCCACCGGGGCCGCGGCTGGCTCGGCCTGGCGTTGCGGAGGCGGTGGTGAGGGCTCCGGGTCGTCGGAAACGTGTGTCACCATAAGCGCCTGCTCGACAACCTCGGGCCGCGGTGCTGGGCGTGGGGCGGGAGGAGGTGGTGGTGGCGCCGGGGCGGCAGTTGCGCGGGTGCCCGAGATCAGCGCCTGGATTTCCGTCAGCCGGGTGATCTCGCTGCCGATGGCGCGGAGACGGGAACGCAGCTGCTCGATGCCACTCTTGCTCTGCTCGCTGTGCCTCTTCCACTCGTCCTCGCTGTACTCGCCGACAGAGTGGCGCACTTCGGCCTCGGCCAGAGCCTCCTCCGCCGACCGGCGTTCGCGGTCGAGCTCGGCCTGCGAGGCGTGCTGCCGCTCGAGCTCTTCGGCGATCGCCGCGCTCCGCCCTCGCAGCTGCTCCATCACCGACTCGAGTCGAGCCTCGTAGTCGCCCCGCACCCGCTGGCGCACCGCGGGTGAGGCCTTGTCGCCGGTCGTATCGAGGCGCAGGATCCACTCTTCGTACTGGGAGCGTTGCTCCAGGAGCGCTTCGATCGTGACTTCGGTATCCGTGGTCGTTTTGGCCATGGGAAGGGTTCCTCTCATCCGGCTCTAAGACGTCGATGGGCATGTCTCAACGTGCCGCAGCCCTGCCGTAGTCGACACACCCTCTGCCGCAAATCTAATTCGGTCGGGGGCTCCTGACAGCCTTTGCCGGGGTTTCCCGCGACGTCCTGGACTCCCGCTGAAACACGACTTGTCCCCCGACGATCGTCACGTCGGCCCGGCCGGTAAGCCGGCGCCCGGCGAACGGCGTGTTCCGGCTCTTGGAGAAGAACTCGGCCGGGTCCACGACCCAGCCCGCCTTGGGATCCGCGATCAGCACATCGGCGGGAGCGCCGGCCGCAAGCGTGCCGCCCGGCAGATTGAAGATGCGGGCCGGCATGGTGCTCATCCGGTTCACCAGGTCCGACAAGGTCAGCAGCCCGGGCTCCACCAACTCGCTGATGGCCAGCCCCAGCGCCGTCTCCAGCCCGATGATCCCGTTGGGCGCGTTGTCGAACTCCCGCTCCTTGGCATCGTAATGGTGAGGAGCGTGGTCAGTGCAGATGGCGTCGATGGTGCCATCGCGGATCGCCTGGCGAATGGCTTCCCGGTCCTCCGGCTCCCGTAGCGGTGGGTTCATCTTCGCGTTGGTGTCGTAGCCCTCACACTCTTCGTGGGTCAGCGTGAAATGGTGGGGACAGGCCTCGGCGGTAACCCGGATGCCCTTCTCCTTGCCGCGACGAATCAGCTCCACCGATCCCCGGGTCGACATGTGACACAGGTGCACGTGTCCGCCGGCCAGCTCCGCCAGCACGATGTTGCGTGCGACCATGATCTCCTCGGCCGCGCTGGGTATGCCCTTCAGTCCCAGCCGGGTCGACACGATCCCCTCGTGCATCGCCCCACCCGCCGCGAGCGTCGGATCCTCGCAGTGGTCGGCCACCGGGATCCCAAAGGTGCGGGCATACTCCAGCGCCGTGCGCATCAGGTGGCTGGAGACCACCGGCTTGCCATCGTCACTGACGGCCACCGCGCCGGCTCCCACCAGCTCGCCGAACTCGGCCAGCTGCTGTCCCTTCTGACCTAATGAGATGGCACCGATGGGATATACCCGCGCCTTGCCGGCGCGCTGGGCCTGGCTCACGATGAAACCGATGGCCGCCTGATTGTCCGTCACCGGATCGGTATTGGGCATGGCGCAGACCGCGGTGAATCCTCCGGCGGCGGCAGCCATGGCGCCGGTGGCCACCGTCTCCAGCTCCTCCTGGCCCGGCTCGCGAAGGTGCACGTGAAGGTCGATCAGCCCGGGCGTCACGATCTTGCCGGCGGCGTCGAGCACCAGCGCGCCGTCGGGTGACCCGATGTCCCGGCCCACCGCGGCGACCTTGCCGCCCTCCAGATAGACATCGGCGACGCCGTCCGTGCCTCGCGAAGGATCGATGACCCTCCCGCCCCGTATCAGGATCGGCTTCATCGGTCCCCGCGCTCCGCCTGGGGCAGAGCTTGCCCTGAGCTGGTCGAAGGGCTCTCGTCCCCTCCCTGGGCCCAATCGGGAGATCCGCCCGCCAGCAGATACAGCACCGCCATACGCACGGCGACACCGTTGGTTACCTGGGGCAGGATGACGCTATGAGGACCATCGGCCACGTCGCTATCGATCTCGACGCCCCGGTTCATCGGTCCGGGGTGGAGAATGATCAGGTCCTTCGGCGCCCGGGCCAGCCGCTCGGAGGTGACACCGAATACCCGGTTGTACTCCCGCAACGAGGGGAGGAAGCCTCCCTCCATGCGCTCCAGCTGGAGCCGGAGCACGTTCAGGGCGTCCGCCCACTGAATGGCGTCTTCAATGCGGGGAAGGATGGTGACGCCGAGCTCCTCCACGTTGCGCGGCAGGAGGGATGCGGGGCCGCAGACGCCCACTTCGGCGCCCAGCTTGGTCAGGCCCCAGATGTTGCTGCGGGCCACCCGGCTGTGGAGAATGTCGCCGCAGATCG